>DASYPG010000304.1:0-4002 GCA_036006885.1 Burkholderiales bacterium
GCTCGCCGCCCTGGTGCTGCGGCTGCGCGCCGCGCTGCCGCTGCGCGCCATCGCCGGGCACAGCGAGATCGCGCCGGGGCGCAAGACCGATCCGGGCCCGCGGTTCGACTGGCAGCGCCTCCTACTAGATCTAGCTTCGAATCAACTGTAGTTCCTATCTATAGTGGTGCCCGGCAGCGTCGTCGCCGCCCCCTCCTAGATGTAGTGGACGCATGTGGTGCCGACCCAACATTTAGTACGTCGCCGGGGGCGCGCCCGCTTGCAAAAAAAAATTTGCGCGTGTACTGTGGGTCCACAACAAGTAGGGACCAAGCAGTCACGAAGTACTAGATTTAGTTGTAGCGCAGGTCGTCAAAGAACCGCGCCATGCGGCGGGACGGCCCCGAGCGAGGTAAGGCGAACAGGAGAGGAACATGCAGATCGCTCAGGACAACGCCACCGCGGGTCGCGCGCCCGGCGCCGAGCTGCCGGACGATACGGGCGCGGCGCGCAGCCCGTATTCCGAGTACAAGGTGATCCGCAGGAACGGCGCGGTGGTCGGCTTCGAGCCCGCCAAGATCAGCGTCGCCGTGACCAAGGCGTTCCTCGCGGTGAACGGCGCGCAGGGCGCGGCGTCGGCGCGCATCCGCGAGCTGGTCGCGGGCCTCACCGAGGCGGCGGTCGGCGCGCTGATGCGCCGCCAGCCTCAGGGCGGCACCTTCCATATCGAAGACATCCAGGACCAGGTGGAACTCGCGCTCATGCGCTCGGGCGAGCACGACGTCGCCCGCGCCTACGTGCTCTACCGCGAGGAGCGCGCCAAGGTTCGGGCCCAGGAAAGAAGCGCGAAGAGCGAAGGCGGGATCCACGTCGTCGAGGGCGGCGAGAGAAGGCCGCTCGACCGCGAGCGGCTCGCCCGGCTGGTCGAGTCGGCCTGCGAGGGCTTGGCCGACGCCTCGCCGCAGGCGATCCTCGAGTCGACCCTGCGCGACCTCTACGACGGCGTGCCGATGGAGGAGGTGCGCAAGTCCGCGGTGCTCGCCGCGCGCGCCCTGATCGAGAAGGAGCCGGCGTACGGCTACGTCACCGCGCGCCTCCTGCTGCACACCATCCGCCTGGAGGTGCTCGGCGAAGAGGCGAGCCACGCCGAGATGGGCCGGCGCTACGCCAGCTACTTCCCGCAGTGCATCCAGCGCGGCATCGCCGCGGAGCTGCTCGACCCGGAGCTCGCGAAGTTCGACCTCGAGAAGCTGGGCAGGGCGCTCAACGCGAGCCGCGACCTGCAGTTCAACTACCTCGGGCTGCAGACGCTGTACGACCGCTACTTCCTGCACGTGAGCGGGCGGCGCATCGAGCTGCCGCAGGCGTTCTTCATGCGGGTCGCGATGGGGTTGGCTCTCAGAGAGAAGGACCGAGAGGCCAGGGCGATCGAGTTCTACGACGTGCTGTCGAGGTTCGACTTCATGAGCTCGACGCCGACGCTGTTCAACTCCGGCACCCGGCGCTCGCAACTTTCGAGCTGCTACCTCACCACCGTGTCGGACAACCTCGAGGGGATCTACGAGGCGATCAAGGAGAACGCGCTGCTCGCCAAGTACGCCGGCGGCCTCGGCAACGACTGGACGCCGGTGCGCGCGCTCGGCTCGCACATCAAGGGCACCAATGGCAAGTCGCAGGGCGTGGTGCCGTTCCTCAAGGTAGTCAACGACACCGCGGTCGCGGTGAACCAGGGCGGCAAGCGCAAGGGCGCGGTGTGCTCGTACCTCGAGACCTGGCACCTCGACATCGAGGAGTTCCTCGAGCTGCGCAAGAACACCGGCGACGACCGGCGCCGCACCCACGACATGAACACGGCCAACTGGATCCCGGACCTGTTCATGAAGCGGGTGATGCAGAACGCCGACTGGACGCTGTTCAGCCCCTCCGACGTCGGCGCGCTGCACGATAAATTCGGCGCCGAGTTCGAGGCGGCGTACCTGCGCTGCGAGGACAAGGCGGCGCGCGGCGAGCTCAAGCTGTTCAAGAAGATTCCTGCGGTGCAGCTGTGGCGCAAGATGCTGTCGATGCTCTTCGAAACCGGGCATCCGTGGATCACGTTCAAGGATCCCTGCAATCTGAGGAGCCCGCAGCAGCACGTCGGAGTGGTGCACAGCTCAAACCTGTGCACCGAGATCACGCTCAACACCTCGGCCGACGAGATCGCGGTATGCAACCTCGGCTCGGTGAACCTGGTCGCCCACATGAGCGACAAGGGATTGGATTTTCAAAAAATAAAAACAACAATTCGCACGGCGATGCGCATGTTGGACAACGTCATCGACATCAACTACTACGCGGTCGACAAGGCGAAGAACTCGAACATGCGCCACCGGCCGGTGGGCCTGGGGATCATGGGGTTCCAGGACTGCCTGCAGCGCATGCGCGTGCCCTACGCGAGCGAGGAGGCGGTGGAGTTCGCCGACCGCTCGATGGAGATGGTGGCGTTCACGACCTATTGGGCCTCGACCGAGCTCGCCGCGGAGCGCGGCCGCTACTCCTCGTTCGAGGGCTCGCTCTGGGACCGCGGCATCCTGCCGCAGGACACGCTCGACCTGCTCGCCGCCGAGCGTGGCGGCTACGTCGAGCTCGACCGCTCCTCGACGCTTGATTGGGAGACCCTGCGCGGCCGCATCAAGCGACACGGCATGCGCAACTCCAACTGCATCGCCATCGCCCCCACCGCCACCATCGCGAACATCGTGGGGGTGTCGGCCTCGATCGAGCCGACCTTCCAGAACCTGTTCGTGAAGTCCAACCTTTCGGGCGAATTCACCGTCACGAACGAGTACCTGGTCGCCGACCTCAAGGAGGCGGGGCTGTGGGACGAGGTCATGATTGCCGACCTCAAGTACTTCGACGGCAACCTCGCGCGGATCGACCGCACGCCGGCGGCGCTGCGGCGGCTGTATGCCACCGCGTTCGAGGTCGAGCCGAAGTGGCTGGTCGAGGCCGCGGCGCGGCGGCAGAAATGGATCGACCAGTCGCAGTCGCTCAATATCTACATGGCGGGCGCCTCGGGGCGGCGGCTCGACGACACCTACAAGCTCGCCTGGGTCCGCGGCCTGAAGACCACCTACTACCTGCGGGCGATGGGGGCGACCCACGCCGAGAAGTCGACCACCAAGACCGGCCATCTCAACGCCGTGCCGGCGCTCGAACAGGAAGCGGCCGCCGAAGCGAAGTTCTGCTCCATCGAGAACCCGGACTGCGAGGCATGCCAATGACGCTCGAGGCGGGCACGTGATCACGCTCGGCGCGCGCCAGTTCACCGGTCCGTTCATCTCGCGGCTGTGGTCTGCGTCGCGGGCGCCGGGGCTCTACGCGGTGATGGTCCCGGGCTGGCGGCTGCTCATGTTCCACGCGGTGCATTTCGGCCACGCCGCAGACCTTTCCGCGCCGGGGCTGGTCCGCGAGCATCCGAAGTACGGCTACTGGATGACGCTCGCCGGCAGCGAATGGAACCTCTACATCGCCACCAGCGAGATGCATCACTCGACCGAAGGCGAGCGCAGAGCCGCCTACGAGGAGCTGCTCGCCCTGCCCACGACCACCACCAGAGGACAGGCCCATGCTCAGCTTTGACGAGGAGGCGGCTTTGACGCCTTCGATGGCTTTCACCCCCCCCATTCCCGGCCTGGTGATCCAGCCGACCACCGGCTTCGTGCCTACGGGCGCCGCACAAAAAGAAGAGCTGGCGCCGGCCGGGAATGCCTTCCGCCGCGTGACGGTGGAAGACAAGCGGGTGATCAACTCCAAGGCCGACCTCAACCAGCTGGTGCCGTTCAAGTACAAGTGGGCCTGGGAGAAGTACCTCGCGGCGTGCGCCAACCACTGGATGCCGCAGGAAATCAACATGAGCCGCGACATCCAGCTGTGGAAGGACCCGCGCGGCCTGACCGAGGACGAGCGGCGCATCGTCAAGCGGAACCTCGGCTTCTTCGTCACCGCCGACTCGCTCGCCGCGAACAACATCGTCCTCGGCAC
>DASYPG010000305.1:0-5567 GCA_036006885.1 Burkholderiales bacterium
ATCCGACGCCGACCGCGTCATGCGCTCGGCGTTGTCGAAGCTCTTCCGCGAGGAGAACGACCTCAAGCAGGTGATGAAGCTGCGCGTGGTCTACGAGCTGCTCGAATTGATCACCGACCGCTGCGAGGACGTCGCGAACGTCATCGAGGGCATCGTCCTCGAGAACTCCTGATGGACACCGGCGCCGCCTTCCAGATGAGTCTGGGGGTGCTGATCGCGCTCGTGCTGGTCGCGCTCGCGTTCGATTTCATGAACGGCTTCCACGATGCGGCCAATTCGATCGCCACCGTGGTCTCGACGCGGGTGCTCAAGCCCTACCAGGCGGTGATGGTCGCGGCGGCGTGCAACTTCGTCGCGCTGTTCGTGTTTCACCTGAGCGTCGCCACCACGGTGGGGCGCGGCATCATCGACCAGGGCGTGGTCGACCATTACCTCGTGTTCGGCGCGCTGACCGGCGCCATCGTCTGGAACATCATCACCTGGTACTACGGCATCCCGTCCTCGTCCTCGCACGCCCTGATCGGGGGGCTGGTCGGCGCGGCGGTCGCCAAGGCGGGCACCTGGTCGCTGATCCCGGCCGGAATCCTGAAGACCGTGGCGTTCATCTTCATCTCGCCGCTGGTCGGCCTGCTCTTCGGCGCGACCCTGATGCTTGCCATGTCCTGGCTTTTTGTGCGCACCACGCCTTCGCGCGTCGACCGCTGGTTCCGGCGCCTTCAGCTCGTCTCGGCGTCGCTCTACAGCCTCGGCCACGGTGGTAACGACGCGCAGAAGACCGCCGGCATCATCTGGATGCTGCTCATCGCCGCCGGCGTGCTCGGGACGAACGACCCAATTCCCTACTGGGCGGTGGTCGCCTGCTACGTCGCGATCGCCTTCGGCACGGCGTTCGGCGGCTGGCGCATCGTGAAGACGATGGGACAACGCATCACGAAGCTGAAGCCGGTGGGCGGCTTCTGCGCCGAGACCGGCGGCGCCGCGATGCTCTTCATCGCCACGGCGCTGGGCATCCCGGTGTCGACGACCCACACTATCACCGGCGCGATCGTCGGCGTAGGCGCGGCGCAAAACGTTTCCGCGGTGCGCTGGGGCATCGCAGGCAACATCCTCTGGGCCTGGATCCTCACCATCCCCTGCTCGGCCTTCATGGCGGGAATCGGGTGGTGGATCGGACGCCAGCTCTTTTAGTGATGGTGCTCTTGAGCCGATGAGCCTAGCGGCCGCACCTCGAAGTCGACCTTCACCTCGCCAGACTTCTCGAATTTCAGCACCACCGGGATGCGCTCGCCCTCCTTGAGCGGCCGCTTGAGGTCGACCAGCATGAGGTGCGACCCGTTCGGTTTGAGCTCATAGCTGCCGCTAGCGGGAATGTCGTAGCCCTCCACCTCGCGCATCCGAATGATGTCGCCGTCCTTCATGCTGACGTGGGTCTGGACCTTCGCCGCCGCCTCGGAAGCGCCTCCGACGAGGCGCTCGGGCTGCTTGGACTTGTTGCGGATGGTCATATAGCCCGCGGCCGTTTTCTGCCCCGGCGCCGTCGCGCGCATCCAGGGGTCGCTGATTTCCACCTGCGACCAGGCGGAGCCGGCGAACAGCATCAAAGCCAATGCGATGTATTTCATGGTGCCTTCTTCATGGTGACTTCCGATTCTCCTCTTCCTGGAGCTTGCGCCAGAGGATCTTGCCGGTCGCCGTGCGCGGCAGCTCGTCGACGAACTCGACGATGCGCGGCACCTTGAACGACGCCATCTTCCCGCGCGCCCAGTCGATGATCGCCTGCGGATCGACCTTACCCTGGTATTCCTTCTTTGGTACAACCAGGGCTTTGACCGTTTCTCCGCGGTAAGGATCCCGCGCGCCGATCACGCAGGCTTCCTGGATCGCGGGATGCGCATAGAGCATCGCCTCGACCTCGGCAGGCCAGACCTTGAAGCCGGCGCAGTTCAGCATGCGCTTCAGGCGATCGGTGATGAAGAAATAGCCTTCCTCGTCGTAGTAGCCGAGGTCGCCGGTGCGGAAGAAGCGCTTGCCGTCGTGCAGGAGGAACGCCTCGGCGGTCGCCTGTGGCTGGTTCCAGTAGCCGCGGAACACCTGCGGGCCATGCACGATGATCTCGCCCACTTCGTTGGGAGGCAGCTCCCTGAGGCTTTCCGGGTCGATGACCCTCGCGTCGGTGTTGAAGAAGGGGATCCCGGCACATTGCCGCTTGGGCCGCTGCGGCGGGTTGATGTGCGAGGGCGCCATGGTCTCCGACAGGCCGTAGCCCTCGACGAACGGCAGGCCGATCACCTGTTCGAGCTTGCGCGCGAGCGCTTCGGGCATCGCCGCGCCGCCGCCGCCGAGCACCTGCAGCGACGACAGGTCGTAGCTCGAAAGCTTCGGATTCGACAGGAAGTCGACCATCATCGTGGTGATCGCCGACCAGTTCGTCACCCCGGCGCGCTCGATCTGCATCGCGGCGCAGTCACGGTCCCAGCGCGACAGGATCACCATCGTGGCCCCGAGATGGATCGGGGAATTCATGCCGGCCTGCATGCCGGTGACGTGGAACATCGGCAGCGCGCACAGGACCACGGCCGCACCCTGGACCCCGCGCCAGTTGAGGTAGGGCACCGTGGTCGCCTGCACGCTCGAGTGCGTGTGCATGCAGCCCTTGGGCTTTCCGGTCGTGCCAGAGGTATAGGGCATCACCGCGAGGTCGTCGGGGCCCGCCGCGTGCGGCGCGGGCGCGAGGTTCGCCTCGATCGCGTCCACCCAGATGGAAGAAACGCCAGCGGCGCGCAGAAAGTCGGGCAGCGGCAGATCGGTCTTCGCGGGAAGGTAGTCGGCGTAGCGCGCGACGACGAGGTGCGACAGGCCGAGAGGCTCGATCCGCTGCAGCACATCCTGGCCGGCGATCGCGACGCGCGCCTGCGAATCGTCGACGTAGTGAGCGAGCTCGTCGGTGAGATTCATCGGGTTGACCGGCACCACCACCGCGTCGGCGCGCAGGATCGCGTAATAGCCGATCACGAACTGCGGGCTGTTCTGGAGGTAGAGCAGCACCCGGTCGCCGCGGGCCACGCCGCAGCGCTGTTGCAGGAAGCCGGCGAGCGCGTCGACCTCGCGCTTGAGCTCGCGGTAGGCGATGCGACGCCCGTAGTAGTCGATCGCCGCGCGCTCGGGGTGCCTTGCCGCGCTCGCCACAAGGTTGGCGTACACCGTCTCCCTGGGCAGCTCGAGCGTTCTCGGCTGGCCCGGAGGCCAATGCGCAAAATGCCGGTCGAACATCAGATTTGGTAGCGGCGGACGGCTTCCTCGTTCCACTGCATGCCGATGCCGGCCTTTGCAGGAATCGCGACGTTACCCTGGTGAAGCGAGAACGGCGCTTCAAGGATGACGTTCGCCCAGTCCATGTATTCGAGCCAGTGCATGGTCGGCGTGACGGCCAGAAGATGCGCGCTCACCTCGGGGAAAAGGTGGCTCGACATCTCGAGCCCCGCCGCTTGCGCCAGTGCCGCGGCGCGCATCCAGCCGGTGACGCCGCCGATGCGTTCCACATCGGGCATGACGTAGTCGCAAGCCCCGGCGGCGAGCGCCTGCGCCATCTGCTCGGGGCCCATGAAGTTCTCGCCGATCTGAATCGGGGTCTTCAATTCCTGCCTTACTCGAGCGCATCCCGAAAAATCGTCCGCGCGCACCGGCTCCTCGATCCAGAGTACGCCGCCTTCGTCGTCGATCATGCGGCCGCGCTCGAGCGCCTCCGCGACGGTGAGACCCTGGTTGAAATCGACCATCAGCGTGACGCCGGGACCGATCGCCTTCTTCACCGTGCGTAGCGCCTCGAGGTCCTCCGCCGCGCGCAACCGCCCCATGCGGAGCTTGACCGCCCGGAAGCCCCCGGCGACGAGTTCAGCTGCTTCTCTTTCCAGATCTTTCAGTGGAAGCAGTCCAAGCCCATTCGAGTTGTACGCAGGAATGGCACGCGGCGTACCGCCCAGAAGTTGCACCAGCGGCTGGCCGAGCGACTGGCCGAGCGCGTCCCACGCCGCCATGTCGATGCCGGAGATGGCGAAGAGCACTACGTTGTGCACGCCGAGCAAAGCGTACTTCGTGCGCAGCTTTCTCTCGATCTCATATGGGGCTACGACATCGCCCTTCACCATCTCGGCCATCGCCTCGACCAGCTTGGCGAGCGGCGCGAGGTTGTGCCTTCCGACCGCGAACAGATACGAGCGCCCGACGATGCCGGCGTCGGTCTCGAGGTCGAGGAGCAGCAAAGCCGCGACATTGACCGTCGCGATGCTGGTGACGAGCGGGCGCTTCATCGGGGCGGCCACCGCCCGCACGCGGATATTGCGGATCCGGAGGCTGCTCATTTGCCCTTATTTCCCCTTGAAGGCCGGCTTGCGCTTCTCCATGAACGCGCGCCGGCCTTCCTGGTAGTCACCGCTTTTCGCGCAGCGCTCGATCGCCGCGGTCATGTTCGCCTCGTCCGGCGCACCCGCGGCCTTCACGTATTCCTCGATGATGGTCTTGGAATTGGCGATCGAGAGCGGCGCGTTTTCACATAGCTGGGTGATGATCCTGCCGAGCTCGCCGTCCAGTTCCGCATCGTGGAAGACCTGGTTGACCAGGCCCATGGCGAATCCCTCGTCGGCGTTGTAGCGCCGGCCGAGGAACATGATCTCGCGCGCGCGGGCATGGCCCACGGTCTCGATCAGGCGCTTGTGCCCTTCGACGTTGTAGGCGAGCCCGAGCTTGGCCGCCGGGATGCCGAACTGAGCCGAGCGGCCGCAATAGCGCAGGTCGCAGGCGAGCGCGACCTCGAGCCCCCCGCCCATGCAGAAGCCGTAGATCATCGCCACCGAAGGCTTGCGCGAGTCCTGGATCGAATGCAGCACCTGGTCGAGCAGGCCGTCGTATTCGGCCACCGAAGACTTCTGCGCACGGATCTCGTCGAACTCGGAGATGTCGGCGCCCGAGGCGAACGCCTCGGTGCCGGCGCCGCGGAACGCCACGCAGCGCACCTCGGGGTCGGCGTCGAACTGCGCCATCGCGCGCGGGATGCCGCGCCACATCGCGCCGTTGATGGCATTGCGCTTCGCCGGCTGGTTGAACACGATCCACCCGACCGCGCCGCGCTTCTCGACGATCAGGCTCATGGCTTCCCGGACGGCCCGTAGATCGAGGGCACGGTGGAGCGCGGGTCGCGCGGGCCCCAGCGCCCGGCCTCGACCTGGTGGAAGAAGCTCTCGACGAGCTGGTTGAAGAGCGCCGGCTCCTCGAGGTTGATGGCATGCCCGCTGCGCGGAAGGATCGCGAGCGCCGCGCTCGGGATGGTCCGCTTCATAAGGACGTTCACCTCGAGGCAGGGCTCCTCCTCGTCGCCCGACATGATGAGCGTGGGCACGGTCATGCGCGCCATCTCCGCGGTCAGGTCGTAGAAAGACGGCCGCCGGTTCTGCACGCCGAGGAGCGTATTCGACGCGCCGAGAGGCGAGTGCTCCTTGAACTGGCGCACGTATTCGGCGAAGCCGCGCGGGTCCTTCTCCTCGAGCTGCACGCGCTGCGGGCCGCGGCCGTAG
>DASYPG010000306.1:0-4870 GCA_036006885.1 Burkholderiales bacterium
ACGACACCGCGATCAGCCAGCCGCCGGCGACGAACGCGATGTTGCTGGGCAGGCTGTAGGGGCGCCATTGCTGTTGCATGAGCACGAAGATGCCGAGGGCCGCGACGCTGATGAACGCCACGACGAGCATGTGCTCGCTGAAGGCCCGCTGGACGAGGATGGGCCAGGAGCTGACGAAGTTGACGATGCTGTCCATAGCGCCCTCCTTGGATCGCCCAAGTTATCCAAGCGCTCCGGGCGCGGCAAGCAACTATGTCAAGGTGAGCACGGCCGCGTGACTTGCATCACGCCCCGGCGTTGCTGCTAAGCCCTGCGCACCATCGCCGGCGTGAGCGCCTTGATCGAGGGCGCGCCTACCTGCTGCATGACTGCGGCGAGCTCGATGCGAAGAAGCGCCAGCACCCGCTCCACGCCGGGCTGTCCGAACGCGCCCAGTCCCCAAATATACGGCCGTCCGACGCACACGCCTTGCGCGCCCATGGCGAGCGCCTTGACGATGTCGGTGCCGCGGCGAAAGCCGCTGTCGACCAGGACCGGGATGCGGCCGCGCACCGCCTCGATAATCTCGGGCAGCGCGTCGATGGTGGAGCGCCCGCTGTCCTCGCGGCGCGCGCCGTGGTTCGACACGATGATTCCATCCATCCCCTGCTCCGCGGCGAGCACCGCGTCCTCATGTGCGAGGATGCCCTTGAGCACGATCTTCATCTTGGTCGTATCGCGCAGCCGCTTCAGGAAATCCCAGGTCATGGCCGAGGACTGGGTGTTCGTCAAACCCGAGACGTCGACGCCCTCGTACATCGAGCGGCGCTTCAGGCTTGCCTGCAGACTGCTGCGGTCATGGCAGCTCTTGCAGTCGCGGCCGTCGGTGCGCTGCAGCCTGAAGAGGGTCTCCTGATTGCGGCCACCGCTGCGGTCCACGGTCACCGCAACGACCGGACAGCCCGCTTTCTCTGCCCGGCTGACGAACGCCTTGGCGACGTCCCACTTGTTGGTCGCGTAGAGCTGGTACCACACCGGCGCACCGCGCGCGGCGGTCACCTCCTCCACCGACGACGTGGTCGCCGTCGACAGGATCATGGGATGGTTCCCCGGCCGCGCGCCGCGTGCGACCGCGATCTCGCCTTCCGGATGGAACGACTTCTGCCCGCCGACTGGCGCGATGATGATGGGATTGGCGTAGCGCACGCCGAGGATTTCGGTGCTCGTATCGACCTTGCTGACGTCGACCAGGCGCCGCGGCCTGAGCTGGAACTTCAAGAACCCCTCGCGGTTCGCGCGCAGGGTGACCTCGTCGTCGATGCCCGAGGCCATGTAGCCGAAGTGCGCCGGCGGGACGTTCTTGCGCGCCACCGGCTCGAAGTCGAACACGTTGATCGCGTCCTTCGGCGAGGCGATCAGGTCCTCGGTTTTCATCGGCGCCCACATGATCGGGTCGGGCAGCTTCGAAGGTGCGAGCGGCCCGTCGGAGGCGAATGCGGACAATCCGGGCCAGGTGAGCAGCGGACTGCCCGCGAGGAACTCGAGGAAGCGGCGGCGGCTTTCGGTTCTGATCTTGGAATCGACCATGTTCAGCTCCCTAAGGGGTTCTTCACTTCACAAGTTAGTCAATTCGCGCGCCCGAGGCCTTGACTACGGGCGCCCACTTGGCGATCTCGGACTTCACGAAGTCCGCGAACTGCGCGGGGGTGTTCGGCGCGAAGCGCGCGCCCTCGTTCGGCAGCCGCGCCTGGATGTCGGGCGAGCGCATGATGCGCATGGTCTCGGCATTCCAGCGCTGGACGATGTCCGCGGGCGTCCCGGCCGGCGCGAAGAGGCCAATCCAGTTGTTCACCTCGAATCCCGGCAGCGCCTCGCCGACGGTGGGCAATTCCGGGGTCGCGGCGGCGCGCGAGCGGCCGATCGTGGCAAGGGCGTGTAGCTTCCCCGCCTTAGCATGCGGCAGGACCGTCGGCATGGTGGCAAAGAGAAGCGAGGTCTGCCCAGCGAGCAGCTCGGTAATGGCCGGCACGTTTCCCTTGTACGGCACATGGGTCATTTCGATCTTCGCCATGGTCTTGAAGAGCTCGCCGGCGAGGTGGCTCGCGCTACCCATCCCGGCGGACGCGAAGGTGAGCGCGCCTGGCTTGGCGCGTGCGAGCGCGATCAGCTCGGCCACGCTGTTGGCGGGCAAGGATGGATGCACTACCAGCAGGCCTTCGGCCTCCAGCACCAGGGCTATGGCGGCGAAATCCCTGACCGGGTCGTAGGGAAGCTTGGTAAAGAGGCTCACATTGACGGCGTGCGTGCCGACCGCACCCATCACCAGCGTGTAGCCGTCGGGCGGCGACTTGGCCACCGTCTCCGCCGCGATGGTGCCGCCCGCGCCGGCGCGGTTCTCGACCAGCACCGGCTGGCCCCAGGTTTCGGCGACGCGTTGGCCGACGATGCGGGCATAGATGTCCGCGATTCCGCCGACCGGGAAGGCGCAGATGATGCGGATCGGCTTGGAGGGATATGAGGAAGATGAGGAGAAAGATGCGGGCTGGGCGCAGGCCGTCCAGGAGACGCAAAGCGCAACGCCCAGCGCGACAAGCCGATCCAGAGTTGTCATTCCTCCCTCGGGCGGCTAGTGTAGAACAGCCACAAGCATGGAAGCCAAGACCCAGCCAGCGAAGTCCGATCTCGCCGAGCGATTCGAGCGGCTGTACTACGCGGAGGTCGATCCCGAGGAGCTCGCCGCGCGCGGCGCGAAGGACCTCGCGGGCGCGGCGGCGAGCCATCTCGAATTCGGCCGCAGGTTCTCGAGCGGCAAGCCGAAGATCCGCGCCTACAACCCGTCGCCCGCCCAGCACGGCTGGCACAGCGCCCATACCGTGGTCGAGATCGTCAACGACGACATGCCGTTCTTGGTCGATTCGGTGACGATGGAAGTGAACCGCCAGGGCCTGACCCTGCACCTCGTGGTCCACCCGGTGCTGAGTACGGTGCGCGGCCCTGCGGGTGAGCTGGAGTCGGTGTCCGCGGCGGGCGAGTCCCCCGAGGGCCGGCTCGAGTCGTTCATGCACCTCGAAGTCGACCGCCGGAGCGATCCGGCCAAGCTCGCCGAGCTCGAGGCCGGTCTCGCCAAGGTGGTCGGCGACGTGCGCGCCGCGGTCGAGGACTGGCGCAAGATGAAGGGGCGCATGGCCGACGTCTTCGCCCGGCTGGACGAAGCACGCAACGGGGTGCTCCGGACCGAGCTCGAGGAAGGCCGCGCGTACCTCGACTGGCTGATGAACGACCACTTCACCTTCCTGGGCTGCCGCGATTACGTGCTCGAGCGGGTCGTCGGGGAGGACGTGCTGCGCATCGTGCCGGGAAGCGGCCTGGGAATCCTGCGCGAGCGCGGTGAGACCCTGTCGGTGAGCTTCGCCGGCCTGCCGCAGGAGGCGCGCAAGCGCGCCCGGGTGAAGGAGCTCCTGGTGCTGATCAAGGCGAGCTCGCGCTCCACGGTGCACCGGCCCGGGCATCTGGACTACGTCGGCGTGAAGCACTTCAGCGCCGCCGGTGAAGTGACCGGCGAGACCCGCTTTCTCGGCCTCTACACCCACACCGTCTACGCCCAAAACGCGATGCAGGTGCCGATCCTGCGGCGCAAGCTCGCCGCGGTGATCGAGCGCGCCGGACTGCTGCCCGCCGGACACAGCGGCAAAGCGCTCGCATCGATTCTCGAGAGTTACCCGCGCGACGAGCTGCTGCAGATCAGCGCCGACGACCTCTACACGCACGCGATGGCGATCCTCCAGCTCGGCGAGCGCCAGCGCCTGCGCCTGCTGGTGCGCCATGACGCCTACTCGCGCTTCGTGTCGTGCCTCATCTTCGCCCCGCGGGAGCGCTACAACACGGAACTGCGCGTCCGCTTCCAGCAGATCCTGACCGAGGCGTTCGACGGCGTCTCCTCCGAATTCGACGTCGACCTCTCGGCCTCCGCGCTCGGCCGCATCCTGATGCGCATCGCCACCAAGCCCGGCGCGATGCTGCGCGCGCCCGACGTGAAGGCGCTCGAGAAGCGCCTGGTCGACGCGATGCGGCGCTGGGAGGACGACCTGCACGCCGCACTCGTCGAGCGGCACGGCGAGGAACGCGCGAACCAGCTCTACGGCGTCTACGCCAGCGCGTTCCCGGCGAGCTACCGCGAGGAATACGCGGTGCAGGACGCGGTCGGCGACATCGACATGCTCGAGAGGCTCGATCCGAAGACCGACCTCGGCATGAACCTGCACGCGAGTTCTCGCGCGGAGCCTGGAGCCCTGCGGTTCAAGATCTACCGCCGCGGCAGCCGCTTGCCGCTATCCGACAGCCTGCCGATGCTGGAGCGCCTCGGCGTGCGCGTGCAGTTCGAGCATCCGCACAAGGTGGAGCCCGCCGGCACGCCGCCGGTCTGGGTGGTCGACTTCGGCCTGGCCCCGCCGGCCGGCGCGGTGGCGCTGGCCGAGGTGCGCGAAAGCTTCCACGAAGCCTTCTTCGGCATGTGGTCCGGCGCCGTGGAAGCGGACCAGATCAACCGCCTGGTGCTCACTTCCGGGCTCAAGCCCGGTGAGATCGTCGTGCTGCGCGCGTACGCGCGCTATTTGAACCAGACCGGCTCGGCGCTCAGCCTCACCTACGTCGAGCAGGCGCTCGCCGCGAACCCGGTGGTCGCCTCGCTCCTAGTGCGCCTGTTTTTCTCCAGATTCGATCCAAAAAATCCAAAAGGCGCGCAGGAAGAAGGCCGATTCGCCGCGGAAATCGAGCGCGCGCTCGATGAGGTCGAGAACCTCGACGAGGACCGGATCCTGCGCAGCTTCCTCGCGGTGGTGCGGGCGACGACGCGCACCAACTACTTCCTCGAGCGCCCCTATCTCTCCTTCAA
>DASYPG010000307.1:0-2605 GCA_036006885.1 Burkholderiales bacterium
TGCCGCAGCATGCCCCACGACAGGGAGAGCCCCAGGCCGAGCAGGCCGTAGAGCGACCCGATGACGATGCCGGAAAGGACCGACTGGCCCAGCAGGGTCGCGCTTGGCACCTACCCGCCCGGGATCAGACGATCTTCGCCCCGGGCGCCGCGAACTGGGTGGGCCAGACCACGACCCACCTGCCCTGCTGCAGCTGCTTCACCTTGTACTGGTCCGAGCCCTCGACGTAGTTCTGCGGCCCGTTCCACCTGAGCGGCCCGAAGATCGTCTTCACCTCGCTCTTCTTGAGCCATGCCGCGATCGCCTTGTCGTCGGTGCCCTTGGTCGCGGTCACCGCCGCCTCGAGCACCTGCCAAGCCGCGTAGGCGATCGCCGACTGCAGGTCGACCGCGTTGTACGCAATGCCGGCTTCCTTGCTGCGCTCGGCGTAGGTCTTGACGAACTGAGCGATCGCCGGATCGTCGGTAAACGGCGGATGGGCCTCGAAGTTGGTGAGCGCGAGGGCGCCCTGCGCCTCGGGCAATTTGAGCATGGGCCCGGGCGCCGGGAAAAGGTGCGCCTGCATCGGCGGCCGGTAGTCGATCCGTTTCATCGCCTCGAGCATCAGCACCGGGTCGATGCCGTTGGTGCCGCCCCACAGGAAATCGGGGTTCGCCTCCTTGACCCGGCTCGCGATCGCCCCGTAGTCGCGCGTACCGAACTCGTATTCGAGGTGCAGCACCTCCTGCAGGCCGCGCTTCTTCAGCGCCTCGCGCGCGCCGACCGAGATGTGGTGCACCGAAGGGAACTTGCTGGTCACGATCGCCACGGTCTTCGGCGGTTTCGGCGCCGCCGCCGCGGCGTCGAAGATCAGGTTGGGCCAGACGTTTTCCGGATCGAAGGCCGAGCCCGCGGTCTGGAACTGCATATCGTACTTGGCGAGCCTCGGGATGCCGAAGGAGTTGTGCAGGAGCACCTTGCCGTAGCGCTGCGCCACCCCCATCGCGGCGAGGATCGCCGCCGTCGCGTAGGGGCTCTGGATCAGGTCGACCTTGTCGGAGGTGATCAGCTGCTCGTAGAGCGTGCGCGTGAGCTCCGGCTTCGACTGGTCGTCGCGCAGCACCCATTCCACCGGCCGGCCGAGCAGTCCTCCCCGCTTGTTCAGGTTCTCGACGTAGATCTCGCCGGTCAGCTTGTGTATGAGCGCGAGCGAAGCGAGCGGACCGGTGAGCGGCAGCGTACTGCCGATGCGCACCGGCTTTCCTTGCGCGCGCAGCGTGCGGGGCAGCGCAATGGAAGAAAGCAGCGCGGCGGCGCCCCTCAGGGCGTCGCGTCGAATTCGGTTCATCGTTCCTCCGCCTTTTTTACGTAAGTAGCGTCGACGTACCTCGTCGGGTCGGACAGCAGCTTGCGCGGCTCGCCGTATTTCGAGCGCAGCGCGAGAACCGTCGCGAGGCCCTCCATGTCGACCGCCGAATCCTTGAAGAAACCGCCTGTTTCGCCGAGCAGCACCTGCAACGACTGCTTCGCGAGCTGCGGCGTCATCGCCCGCATGTTCGCGACCAGCAGCGCTTCGGCGACCTCCCGGTTGGCGGGCTCGTAAAGGAAGCGAACGCCCGAGCGCCACCCCCGCACGTAGCCTACCACCGAGGATTCGTTCTGGCGCGCCCAGGAGCGGCGCGCCGCGGCCACCACGCCCTGATAGGCGCCGAGCGCGTCGGCGGCGCGGGCGAGCTGCGCGTGGCCCTGGTTCACGGCGAGCAGGTCGAACGGCGTGATGAGCATCGTTCCGGCGTGCGCGCCCTTCAGCAGCGCCTCGAAACGGCCGAGCACGCCCCCGGCGCGCTCGAAGGTCACTTCGGACTCGGCGATGCCGTGTTGCGCGAGCAGCTCGCGCAGCACGAAGGCATAGCCGGTGGCCATGGCATCCACCGAGAGCTTCCTTCCTCTGAGGTCGGCGACCGACTTGACGCCCCGGCCGCCCACCAGCGATAGAAAGCCGTTGTCCGCGCCCATGAAGGCGAAGAGGTCGGGGTTGTCGGGAATCTTCGCCTCGCCCTGGCCTTCCTGGTAGGCGACGACATTGTCGATCGCGGTCATGGCGATGTCGAAACGCCCTTCGGCGAGTCCCTGCATCTGAAAGGTGGAGCTCGGCGTGGGAGTGAGCGCGACCCGCAGGCCGTTCTGCTCGAAGAACCCCTGGCGCTCGGCCGCCCACAGCGGCAGGTTGAAGCCGCCCGGAAAGACGACGACGCTAAGCGTCTTCAAGGCAACTGGTGTGATCGCCTCCTCCAGCGGCGTATATTGTTCATAGACCAATCCATTGTCAAAAGTCCAACGCGGCGGCGCCATGGAATTCGGCTACTTCACTCTCAGCGACAACCACTACCCGAACAACCCGCGCAGCGCCAACCAGTTCGTGCTGGAGATTCGCGAGCAGGCGATCCTCGCGGACCGTATCGGCATGCACTCTTGCTGGATCGGCGAGCACCACTTCGACTCGCTCGGGGTGAACTCGCGGCCCGACCTGCTGCTCGCCAACATCGCCTCGCAGACAAGGCACGTGCGCCTCGCGCCGGCGGTGAACGTGCTGCCGCTGCACCATCCGGTCCACGTCGCGGAAATG
>DASYPG010000308.1:0-21387 GCA_036006885.1 Burkholderiales bacterium
CGTACATGTCGAGCTGCGGGATCGATTCGGTCTCGCGCTCGGCGGCGGCGATCCATTCCTGCATCGCCGGCAGCTCGAGCATGGCGTCGTAGTAGCTTCGCGCCGCGCGCGGCAGCTCGACCTCGTAGGTGCGGAAGCGCAGCACGACCGGCGCGTACATCGCGTCGGCGGCGGTAAAGGCGCCGAACAGGAACGGCTTCTGCGCCTCGTTCCAGATGGCCTTGATGCGCTCGATCTCGGCAAGCACTTCCGGCGTGCGTGCCTTGCCCGCGTAACGCTTGCGCACGTTCATGCTCATGTGGTTGCGCAGGCTCGGGAACCCCGAGTGCATCTCGGCCGCGAGCGAACGCGCCCGGGCGCGCTCGGCCGGGTCCGCGGGCCACAGCTTGCGGTTTCGCTCGGCGAGGAACTCGAGAATCGCCAGCGAATCCCACACCGCGGTCTTGCCGTCGACCAGGATCGGCACCTTGCCGGCCGGCGAATGCTTGAGGATCGCGTCCTTCGTGCCCTCCTGGTCCAGCGGAATCTTCTTCTCGTCGAAGTCGAAGCCGAACACCTTGAGCGCGATCCACGGCCGCAGCGACCAGGACGAGTAGTTCTTGTTGCCGATGACGAGCAGCATGGCGTTATGGCCCCGCGATGGTCCGCCCGCCGTCCTTGATAGGCGTGGCGAAGCTGTATTCGATATCCCAGGGGAAGTGGATCCACTTCGTCTGCCTGAACTCCTTGACGAAGGTGTCCACGATCGCCCGGCCCGCGGGCTTGGCGTAGAGCGTGGCGAAATAGGCCTTCGGCAGGAGCTGGCGTACCGCCTGGGCAGTGCGCCCGGTGTCGACGAGGTCGTCGATCAGGAGATAGCCCTCGCCGTCGCCGGAGACGCCCTTGAGGACGCGGACGTTGCCCTGGACCTTCGCCGCGCTCCCGGCGGCGCCGCTGTCGTAGCTCGTGACGCAGATCGTATCGACGAGGCGGATGTCGAGCTCGCGCGCCACCAGCGCGGCCGGCACCAGGCCGCCGCGCGTGACGGCGATGATGCCCTTCCATGGGCCGAGCTTGTGCAGCTGCTCTGAGAGAAACCGGGCGTCGCGGTGCAGCTCCACCCAGGAGATGATGATCTCGTCCTCGTACGGCACGCGCGCCATACGCGATTCTAATATCTTCTCTCCGACCCTAACGATTGGCTTGACCCCGGAAAGCCCATCCCGTGAAGCGCGCCTCGATCGCAGCGGTCGCGGCATAGAGGGCGATGCCCAGCACCGCGAGCACCAGCAGGCCGGCGAACACGATCGGGACCTGGAACGCGGCCTGGGCGTCGAGCATGAGCTTGCCGATGCCCTTGTTCGCTCCCACCGTCTCGGAGACCACCGCGCCGACGAAGGCGAGCGTGATCGCCACCTTGAGCGAGCCGAAGAAATAGGGAAGCGCCCGCGGCAGGCCCACCTTGCGCATGATGTCGAGCTTGGAAGCGCCGAGCGCGCGCAGCACGTCTTCCAGCTCGGGCTCGGTGGTGGCGAGGCCGGTGGCCACGTTCACCACGATCGGAAAGAACGAGATCAGGAACGCGGTGAGCACCGCCGGGATCTCGCCGAGGCCGAACCACAGGATGAGCACCGGCACCACCGCCACCTTCGGGATCGAGTTGAAGCCGATCAGCACCGGGTAGATTCCGTCGTAGATCGCCCGGTGCCAGCCGACGGCGATGCCGAGGGCGAGCCCGAACGACGTCGCGAGCAGAAAACCCGCGAGCGTCGTCCACAGGGTCACGAACGAGTTGTCCCAGATCGCGGCGCGGTACTGCCAGAGCGCCGCGAACACGTCGGAGGGCGCCGGCAGGATGGCGAGCGGCACCTTGAGCACCCGGCAAAGGAGCTCCCAGGCGACGAACAACCCGACGGTGAATACCGCCGGGGACACGAGCCGGACCAGGAGCTCCCGGCGCTTCAAGTCACTTCACCAGTCGCTGCTCCTTCGGCGGCAGGTATTGCGCGGTGAAGACATCCGCGGCCTTCGGCTTGTTGGTGTATTGGAACGTGAGGCCGATCTGGTCGATCGAGCGCTCGAGGCGCTTCGCGTCCACCGCGCCGAGGCCGTTCTTGCGCACGTCGGGCGTCACGAAGTTGCGCTCGAGGGAGAGCTTGAGCCGCTCGAGCTCGACGTCGCGCTTGGCGATCGGGTTGCGCTTCATCACGCTCTCGATCGCGGCGTCCGGATCGCGCAGCGTCTCCTGGATGCCGCGGATGGTGCCGCGCACGAAGCCCGCGACCGCCTTCGGCGAGAAGCGCATGAAATCGGGGTTGGCGACGATGCCGTTGCCGTAGAGGTCGAGGCCCCAGTCGCGCATGTGCAGCACCACGATGTCGCTCGGAGCGATGCCGGTCGCCTTGAGGTTCATGTACGACGAGAACCAAAAGCCGGTAATCGCGTCGACCTTGCCCTGCGCGAGCATCGGCTCGCGGACCGGGAAGCCGATGTTCTCGACCTTCACCTTGCTGGCGTCGATCTGGTTCGCCTGCACGAAGATCGGCCACTGCGCCCAGGCGCCGTCGCCCGCTGGCGCGCCCAATATCCGGCCCTCGAGGTCCTTGGGCTTCGAGATGCCGTTCTTCTTCAGGGTAATGATCGAGAACGCCGGCGTGTCGTAGACCATCATCACCATCTTCACCGGCAGGTTGCGCGGATTGTCGCGGTACTTGACCAGGAGATTGATGTCGCAGAATCCGACGTCGTACGCGCCGGAGGCGACGCGGTTGATGCCCTCGACCGAGCCCGAGCCCGGATCGATGCTGACGTTGAGACCTTCCTGCTTGTAGTAGCCCTTGTCGATCGCCACCAGGTACGGCGCGGCCGGGCCTTCGAAGCGCCAGTCGAGCGCGAAGCGCACCGCGGTGTCCTTTTGCGCGAGCGACAGGCCGGAGAAAGCGAGTGCCGAGAAGAGCGCGAGCAGGCGCATGGATATCCCCCTTGATTTTCGGAAGGAAAGTCTACAACAGGCGCGCCGCCTGTCGGTCGCTACGAGCGCGCCCCTTGACAGACCAGGGTACTGAACGGAAGCTGGCAGCGCTTATCCCGGAGACCGATCATGATCCGCTTTGCGACCGCCGCGATCGCCGTCCTGTTCGCATCCGGCGTGGCGGCACAAGACAAAGTCACCTTCCTGACGAGCTGGTACGCGCAGGCCGAGCACGGCGGCTTCTACCAGGCGCTCGCCACCGGCCTTTACAAGAAGCACGGCCTCGACGTGACCATCCGCATGGGCGGACCTCAGGTGAACGGCATGCAGCTCATGATGGCCGGCCAGGCCGACCTGCACATGGGCTACGACTTCCAGGTGCTGAAGTCGCTCGAGCAGGGTCTCACCCCGGTCACCGTGGCGACGTCGTTCCAGCACGATCTGCAGGGCGTGATGACGCACGAGGACGTCAAGAGCCTGGCCGACCTGAAGGGCAAGACCATCCTCGTGGCCACCGCCGGGCGCAGCTCCTGGTGGCCGTGGATGAAGCAGAAGTACGGCTATACCGAAGAGCAGGTGCGCCCGTACACCTTCAACCTGCAGCCCTTCTTCGCCGACCGGAACATCGCGCAGCAGGCCTACCTCTCCTCCGAGCCGCTGCAGGCGCAGAAGGCGGGCGTGAAGGCGCGCTTTTTCCTGTTCGCCCACGACGGGTTTCCGCCCTACGGCACCACCATCGTGACGACCCAGCGCATCGCGAAGGAGAAGCCGGCGTTCGTGCAGCGCTTCGTGCGTGCCTCGATGGAAGGCTGGAAGAGCTACATGGCCGACCCGGCGCCGGCCAACGCGCTCATCAAGAAAGACAATCCCAATATGACCGACGAGCAGCTCGCGTACGGCCTGGCGAAGCTCAAGGAGAACAAGCTGATCGACGGCGGCGACGCGGAGAAAATGGGAATCGGCATCATGACCGAGGAGCGCTGGAAGAAAACCTACGACTACATGACGTCGGCCGGCCTGCTCAAGCCTGAAGTAGATTACAAGCAGGCCTTCACGACCCAGTTCGTGAAGGACCTGCGCGTCACGCCGTAGCATTGTCGGCCGTTCCGCTTTCCGCCGTCGAAGCGCGCGTCCCGGTCGTCGAGGTCCTGTCGGCGGACAAGGTCTACGCCAACGGCACGCGCGCGCTGAGCCCGGTCGAGCTCGCGATCTGGCCGGGAGAGTTCGTCACCCTGCTCGGTCCGTCGGGCTGCGGCAAGTCAACGCTGCTCAAGATGGTCGCGAATCTCATCGCCCCCTCCGACGGGCGGCTCCTCTGGTGGCGCCACGGCTTCGAAGGCGTCGGCGAGCCGGGCAAGAGCCTGGTGATGGTGTTCCAGGACGCGACCCTCATGCCCTGGTCGCGGGTTCAGAGCAACGTGCGCTTGCCTTTGGACTTGAGAAAAATGGATCGAAATGAAGCCGACAAGGGGGTCGCGGAAGCGCTTGCCCTCGTCGGCCTCAAGGGCTTCGAGCGCCACTATCCACGCCAGCTCTCGGGCGGCATGCAGATGCGCGCCTCCATCGCGCGGGCGCTCGTCACCGAGCCGAACCTGCTCCTCATGGACGAGCCCTTCGGCGCGCTCGACGAGATCACGCGCAACCGGCTCGACGCCGATCTGATCCAGCTCTGGTGGAAGAAGAAGCTCACGGTCCTCTTCGTCACCCACAGCATCTACGAGGCGGTATTCCTGTCCACGCGGGTCATCGTCATGGCGGCGCGGCCCGGGCGCGTTCTCGCCGAGGTGACGATCGACGAGCCTCACCCGCGCACCGACGCGTTTCGCGTGACGCAGAAGTTCGCCGCGTATGCCAAGCAGCTGTCCGAGCGCCTGGCGGAAGCAAGTTCCTTGGGACGGGAACAGCTGTGATGCGCTGGGCGGCGCCCGTAGCCGTCGGGCTGATCGCTATCGTGGTGTGGCACACGCTCGTGAAAGCGTTCAATGTCCCCCACTACCTGGTGCCTTCGCCCGCCCTGGTGGTGCAGACGCTGATCGCCGACTGGGGCCTGCTCTTCGGCTCGTTGCTGGTGACGCTCAAGATCACCTTCGGCGCCTTTTTCATGGCGGTGCTCGTCGGCACCGCCGTCGCGTTCCTGTTCGTGCAGAGCCGCTGGGTGGAGGTGAGCTTTTTCCCCTACGCGGTGCTGCTACAGGTGACGCCGATCGTAGCCATCGCGCCGCTGATCATCATCTGGGTAAAGAGCCCGACCGCCGCGCTGGTGACCTGCGCGACCATCGTGGCGCTGTTTCCGATCATCTCCAACACCACGCTCGGCCTGCGCAGCGTCAACCCCGCGCTGCTCGATCTCTTCCGCATGAACAAGGCGAGCCGCTGGCAGACGCTGATGCGCCTGCGCATTCCGTCGGCCGCGCCGTACTTCTTCGGCGGGCTGCGCATCTCCTCGGGCCTCGCCCTGATCGGCGCGGTGGTCGCGGAGTTCGTCGCCGGCACCGGCGGCACCTCGGCCGGCCTCGCCTACCAGATCCTGCAGGCCGGCTTCTCGATCAACATTCCGCGGCTGTTCGCCGCGCTATTCCTCGTCACGATCACGGGCGTGGCGCTGTTCCTGCTGATGGTGTTTCTCTCCAAGCTCGCCCTCGGCAGCTGGCACGAGTCGGAAGTGAAGCAGGAGGCCTGATGCTGATCCGCAACGCCGCCGCCATCATGACCGGCCTTCCCGGCACCGCGGCGCGCACGGCCGGCCCCGATCTGCGCTTCAATTCTCATATAGAGGAAATCGGCCGACTCGCTCCCCGGTCGGGCGAGCGCGTCGTCGACGCCACGGACTGCGTGGTCTATCCCGGCTGGATCAACACTCACCATCACCTCGCACAATCGGTGCTGAAGGGCGTGCCCCAGGGCATCAACCTGCCGCTGCTTTCCTGGCTCGAGTCGGTTCCCTACCGGTACCGCGCGCGCTTCGATGCCGAGCTGCTCGAGCTCGCCGCCGAGATCGGCATGACCGAGCTCCTGCTGTCGGGCTGCACCACGCTCGCCGATCACCACTACGTCTACTGGAAGGGCATCGATTACGACCCGGCCAAGGTCCTGTTCGACCTCGCCGCGCGCTTCGGCCTGCGCTTCGTGCTCTGCCGCGGCGGCGCTACGCTGAAGCGCCCCTTCGAGGCCGCCGACGCACCCGAACCCGAGCGCCTCGATTCGATTATTCAAGATGTAGAACGTTTGGTATCGGAATACCACGACGGCGGTCCTGAATCCATGCGCCGCGTGGTGCTGGCGCCGCCGACGCCGAACTTCTCCATGCGGCCCGAGGAGCTCAAGCCGATGGCGCGGGCGGCGCGCGGGCTCGGCATCCGGCTGCACACCCACCTCTCGGAGACCGCAGACTACGTCGTGTTCTGCCGCGAGAAGTTCGGCCGCAAGCCGGTGGAATTCGTCGCCGACCACGACTGGCTCGGCGAGGATGTCTGGTTCGCGCACATGGTGCACGCCACCGAGTCCGAGATCCGCATGATGGCCGAGACCGGAACCGGGACCGCGCACTGCCCGGCATCGAACTGCCGCCTCGGCAGCGGCGTCGCGCCCGCGCCGGAGCTCGCCCGCGCCGGCGCGCCGGTGTCGCTCGGCGTCGACGGCTCGGCTTCCAACGAAGCCGGAGATTCGCTCTCGGAGGCTCATACCTGCTGGTACACGCATCGCGCCCTGAAGGGCGCCGCCGCCGTCACCGTCGAGGATGTGATCCATTGGGGAACGCGCGGCGGCGCGCGCGTGCTGGGGATCGACAACATCGGTTCGCTCGAGGTGGGCCGCGCCGCCGACATCGCGGTCTACAATCTCGCCGAGCCGCGCTACGCCGGGCTGCACGACCCCGCGATCGGCCCGGTGGCGAGCGGCGGCGCCGCGCGGCTGCGGCTGCTCACCGTGCAAGGCCGCGCGGTGGTTGAGAACGGAGCCATTCCAGGCCTCGACCTGCCGCGCCTGCTGGCGCGGGCGAAAGACGCGGTACGCAAGCTCGCATGCGGGTGACACGACAGAGGGCCCTGCGCCGGTTCTGGTATCCGGTGATCCCGATCTCGCACGTCGAGGACGGACCGAAGCCCTTCGCCGGCGCCGTTGCACAGGAAGGAGCCGCCGCGCGTTTACCCGCTCGGGCGCATGCACCGGCACGCCGGGATCGTGCGGATCGTAGCTTTCGGACGTCCCTGCGGGACGTAGGGGTAGATGACCGCTTCCGCCGGCAGGCGCCCGGCGTCGAAGAGGCTCTGGTACCAGATCTTCATCGCAGTCATGATAAGGGATGGCAAGAATCCAGATTCGGAAAATCGACCACCTCGTCCTCCGCGTCCGGGACATCGATGTCATGCGCGCGTTTTATTGCGACGTGCTGGGCGCGGAGCACATCGCGTACCGGCCCGACTTCGTCATGTCGCATCTTCGCGTCGGCGAATGCATGCTCGATCTGGTCGAAGCGCACAAGCGAGGCTTCGCCGCGCCGGAGGCCGGCCGTCTCAACCTCGACCATTTCTGCTTTCGCGTCGAGCCGTTCGACCAGGAAGCGATCATCGCTCACCTCAAGCGGCATAACGTGACCATCGGCCCGATCCGCGATCGCTACGGCGCGGAGGGCAACGGCGTTTCGATTTACCTCACGGATCCGGAAGGAAACACGGTCGAGCTGAAAGGCCCGTCCGACGGCAAGCCGCCCCCGCCGCCGGCCGGATGAATCACTTCTTCTCGACGGTCTGCTCCTCGATCTCGTAGAACTCGTCCAGCCCGACGAGCGTCTCGATCTCGTGGCGCGCCGCCACGCACTCTTCGTCGCTGAGGCCGGTGTAGCCGCCAGTGCGCTTGATCTCCTGGTAGGCACGCTTCGCGAAGTGGAAGCTGGCGAGGAGATAGGTCAGCGCGTCGATCGCCGCCTTGTAGCCCATGTCGGCGAGCTGTTCGGCCCTCGGCAGCGGCCGGCCGTCGCGATTGCCCCGGCTGATGACGTAGACGAGCGGGATGCGCGCCTGCTTCGGCGCCTTCTTCATCTCTTCGGCATTGCGCGGGAAGATGAGGCCCATGTCGGCGCCCGCGTCGGCGGCGATGTTGATGCGCGCCACCGCCTCCTTCAGGCCTTCGGAGCGGCAGGTGTCGGTGCGCGCGATGACGACGAAGTCGGCGTCCGACCGGTCGCGCTGCCGGCAGGCGAAGGCGATCTTCGCCGCGAACTCCTTGCGCGGCACGGCGTGCGCGACGTACTTGTGGTAGTGCGCGCGCTTCGGATAGATCTGGTCCTCGATGTGCGCGCCGGCGATTCCCGCGCGGATGCACTCGCGCACCGTGCGCATGGTGTGGAGCGGCTCGCCGAAGCCGGCGCCGCCGTCGACGAGGAGCGGAAGGTCGATCGCCGCCGCCACGTCGGCCGCGACGCGCAGCTGCTCGTCCATGGTGAGCAGCGGCTCCGAGGTGCAGCGCGAAGCGCCGGTGACGAAGCCGCCGGTGTAGACGCAGTCGAAGCCGAGGCTCTGCAGCAACCGGCCGCCGAGCGGATCGTAAGCGACCGGCATGTAGACGAAGGCCTTCTTCTTCAGCAGCCGGCGCAGCGCGGTGGTTTTCTTCATTCGTCGACCACGGCGATGGCGTCGATCTCGACGTCGAATTTCTTCGGCCACGAGCCGACGACGCAGAACACGCGCGCCGGCTGATCGCGCCTGAAGTACTGGCGGTAGACCTTGTTCACCTCGTCGAAGTAGGCGCTGTTGGTGATGTAGACGGTGCACTTCACGACGTGGTCGAGCGACGAGCCCGCCGCCTTGAGGCAGACCTTCATGTTCTCGAGCACCATCCTGGTCTGCTTCTCGACCGTGACGAGCGGGATCTTCCCGCTGCGGCGGTCCATCGGCGTCAGGCCCGAGACGAACACGAAATTACCGGCGCGGATCACCGGGTTGAGCGGGATGCCTTCCTTCTTCAGGTGCCGGCTCACGCCCGGGACGTCGATGACCTCCTTCTTCACTTTTTTCATGTCGGTTCTCTAGTATTTGTGGAACATGTCCTGGATCGCCTTACGCTCGCGCGTGACGGTGAGTGCAAGCATCAGGAGGATGCGTGCTTTCTGCGGCATGAGGTCGTCGCAGACGATGAAGCCATCGGCGTCCTTTTTTGGCGTGATGACGACGCGGCCGTTCCAGGAGCGAGTGGCGAGCACCACCGGGATGCCCGCCTGCACCGCGCGCTTGCCCGCCTCGAGGAAAGCGCCCGGGTACGAGCCGCCGCCGAAGCCGACGAGCACCATGCCGTTGGGCCGCCGCTCGGTCAGGGCGTCGACCAGCACGCCGTCGGCGCCGGCGTAGGAGTAGACGATATCGACGCGCGGCAGCTCGTTCCGTCCGCGCACGTCGAACGGCGTCGCCGTGGTGTGGGGACGCGTGACGGCGCGGTAGAAGAGCACGCGCGCGTCCGAGTCGACGTAGCCCAGCACGCCGAAGTCGCGGCTGTCGAACGTGTCGACGCGAAAGGCGTTCGACTTCGTCACGTCGCGCGCGCTCTGGATCTCGTTGTTGAGGATCGTCAGCACGCCGCGCCCGGCCGCCTCCGGCGTGGCCGCGAGGCGGATGGCGTCGAGCAGGTTGAGGTCGGCGTCCGTGCCAATGGCGCTCGGCGGGCGCATGGCGCCGGTGACGACGACCGGCCGGTCGGACTTCACCGTGAGATGGAGAAAATACGCCGTCTCTTCGAGCGTGGCGGTGCCATGGGTGACGACGATGCCCTTCACGCCGTCCGGCCCGAGGAGGGCATGAACGCGATTCGAAAGCTGCAGCCATTCCTTGGGGCCGATCGACGGGCTGCCGACCTGCAGCACATCCTCGCCGGTCAGCTCCGCCAGCTCGCGCGCCTCGGGGATGCGCTCGAGCATCTGCTCAGCCGTCAGCTTCTTCCCGGCCTCCGGATAGAGCGTGTAGTCGAGCCGGTGCGGGCCGATGCCGGAGATGCTGCCGCCAGTCCCGAGGATATGAACTCGCGGAGGCATCAGGGAAGCAGGACCACCTTGCCGAAGAAGTCTCGCGAGTCGACGACGCGGTGCGCCTCCGCGGCCTGCGCCAGCGGGAACGCCTTGTGGATGACCGGCTTCAGCTTCCCGTCGGCGACCAGCCCCATGACTTTACGCAACTCGAGCACCGACGCGTTCTTCGAGCCGGCCAGCCGCAGCTCCTTGCGGAAGAACGGGATGATGTCGAACTCGACCACCTCGCCGGCATGCGCGCCGACGGTGACGATGATGCCGCCGCGCGCGAGGCACTGCAGGCTCTTCGTGAAGACCTCGCCGCCGATGTGCTCCATGATCACGTCGACGCCGCGGCCGCCGGTGATGGCCGTCACCTTCTCGGCGAAGTTCTCCTTGCTGTAATTGATGAGGTGGGTGGCGCCGAGCGCTTTGGCATGCTCGAGCTTCTTCTCGCTGCTCGCCGTGGTGATGATCGCGGCCGCGCCGGCCAGCCTGGCTACCTGCACCGCGGCGCTGCCGATGCCCGACCCCGCGGCCTGGATCAGCACCGTCTGTCCCGCCTGCAGGAAGCCGCGCGTGAGGAGCACGTGCCAGGCGGTGCCGAAGGCGATCTGCGCGGCGGCCGCGTTCTCGAAGTTGAGGTGCGCTGGAAGGGCGTTGAGATTTGCGATCGGCACGCAGGCGTACTCGGCGTACCCGCCGGGGAGGTCGAGCCCGAAGTAGCCCTCCTGAACGCAGAGATTGTCGCGACCGGCGAGGCACAGCTCGCACTTGCGGCACGGGATGCGGCAGGTGATCCAGACACGGTCGCCTTCCTTGAAACCGGGCGCCTCGCCGTTCAGCGCCGCGATTTCGCCGGCGAACTCGCGGCCGAGGATATGCGGGAAGTTGACCGGGATGCGCGACGTGCCCGCGCGGTGGTCGAGGTCGACATGGTTGATGCCGACCGCGCGCACGCGCAGCAGCGCCTCGCCGGGCTTCGGCGCGGGCTTGGGCGCTTCCTCGCAGACCAGGACTTCGGGACCGCCGAACTTGTGGAACCACGCGACTTTCATCGGTTCTCCTTCGTGCGGATGCTGTCCGGGATCTTGCGCTTCAGATACTGGCCGTCCTTCAGGTCGCCGTAGAACTTCCCGTCAGCGACCATCACCTTGCCGCGCAGCACGGTGACCGAGGGCCAGGCGCCGACCTCCTTGCCTTCCCAGGGCGTGTAGTCGGTCTCGTGCAGTTCCTGCGCACGGACGGTGCGGCGCTTGCTCGTGTCGAGGACGACGATATCGGCATCGCTGCCGGCTGCGATCGCGCCTTTGCGCGGGTACAGGCCCAGGATGCGTGCCGCATTGGTCGACACCACGTCGACGAATTTCTCCAGCGGATAGCCGCGCTTCTCCACCGTCTCGGTGTAGATCACCGCTACGCGCGGCTCGACCCCGGAGTTGCCGCCGGTGGTGTCGTCGATGCGATTGCCGCGCACCTTGACCGAGAGGTTGCAGCACACCTCGTCGGTGCCCACGCAATGCAGGTGGCCGTGCTGCAGGCCATCCCACAGCCCTTGCTGGTCGCGCTTCGACTTGAGCGAGGGATAGGTGTGGTAGATCTGGCCGTTCGGCTTCTTGTAGTCCTCCTCGGTGTAGAGCAGGTACTGGTGTAGCGTCTCGCCGTAGATCGGATAGCCGCGCGCGCGGCTCTCGGCGATCGCCTCGACACCGGCGGCGGCGCTCACGTGCATCATGTAGAGCGCCATGCCCTCGATGTTCTCGGCCAGCCGGATGATGCGGCGGAACGAGAGGTCCTCGGAGAGGGCGTTGTGCACCTCCGCCATGTGCTCGAAGCCGGCGCGATTCTCGCGGAAGAGCTTCTCGTACATGTAGCGCACGATGTCGTCATCTTCGGCATGGATCACGGCGAGCCCGCCTTCGCGCGCGAGCACCTTGAAGATCTCCCAGATCTCGCCGAAGCGCACCATGCGGCCCGCGCGGCTGGGCGTGATGTCCGTGGTGAAGATCTTCACCGTGGCATAGCCGGCCTGCACCGCTTCCTTCACCTCGGCGATGGTGGCGGGCGGCACCTTGCCACGCAGCATCACGTGGTACGCGTAGTCGCTATAGCACTTGCCGGCCCAGTCCTTGTCGCGCGCCTCGATCGCGTCGCGAACGCTCTGGGTGGATGACTCGTCGCCGGCGCGGTCGGGCTTGCAGGCCGCGAAGTCGATCAGCGTGGTCGTGCCGCCCCACAGCGCCGCGCGGCTCACCTGCTCCGGCGGTCCGCTCGTGCCCGGAGGATCGCCCGGGCGGTGCGGCGGGATGTACCAGGCGCAATGCACGTGCGGGTCGATGCCGCCCGGCATGACGATGCCTCGGCCCGCGTCGATCACGCGCGCCGCTTGCGATGCGGGGAACGTGCCGGCTGCGCCGAGCGCTGCGATCACGCCATCCTTGATGGCGATTTCGCGCGGCCCGGCGCCGTGCGGGGTCACGACGCGCTCGCCACGAATCAGGAGATCGAACATGCTTTCACCTCTTCATCCAGGAGTTCCAGCAGATCCTGCAGCCATCGCGCGTCGAGCCCCTGCGAGATGACGACGATGCGCGTGCTGCGGTCTTGGTCGGGCCAGGCGTCGAGCCAGGCGGGCGGATGGAAGACATGCTGCACGCCGTGGATCACCGCCGGGCGGCCCGGGCTCTCCACCACGTCGACTAGGCCCTTCAGGCGCAGCAGCCGCGCGCCGCAATGCTCCGCTACCACCTGCAGGAAGAGGCTGAGCGTCACCGCATGCAGCGGCTTTTTGCGGCGCAGGCAGAAAGTGTTGATGCCGCCGTGATGGTGCGCGGGCGCCTCATCGATTAACGCAAGGTGGGTACGTTTGCTGAAAAGCTGCGTGGCGTCGACCGCGCCATGAAGCGCCACGAGCTTCGGCGCGCCGGGGTTGAGCGCCTGCAGCCGCTCGGCGAGCCCGTTCGCCGCGGGATCGGCGAGGTCGCTCTTGGTGACGACGATGCAGTCGGCGAGCGCCGCCTGCTTCACCGATTCCGGGTGCGTATCGAGCGTCGCCGCGCCGGCGGCGGCGTCGACGGTGGCGATCACCGATTCCAGGCGCACCGCGTCGGCGATGTCGCGATCGGTCATCAGCGCATGCACGATCGGCGCCGGGTCGGCGAGGCCGGTGGTCTCGATGACGATGCGCTCGAACGGCGTGACCGTGCCGGCGGCGCGGCGCGCGAGCAAATCGCCCGCGGCACGCACGAGATCGCCGCGCACGGTGCAGCACACGCAGCCGCCTTCGAGCATCAGGATCTGCTCGTCGCTCGACTCGACCAGCAGGTGGTCGAGCCCGACCGCGCCGAACTCGTTGATGATCACCGCAGTACGCTCGAACGCGGGATCGCGCAGCAGGCGGGAGAGGAGCGTCGTCTTGCCGCTCCCAAGGAATCCCGTAATGACCGAGACAGGTAGTGCAGTCATTGGGCGCCGATGATCAGCCGCCCGCGCTTCGCGTGCGGCGCGAGTTCGTCGCGGAGGTGCCGCAACAGTCCGGGCACGCCGGCGTGCACGCCGAGCGTCTCGTCCCCGCGCACGACGAGCCATCCGTGCGGCGCCCGGGGCACGACTCGAAGCGCTGCTTCGCCGACGGTGACGATCAATCCGTCTGCATCGGGCTCGACCGTGCCGGCGACATCCCAAAGGCGTAGCGCGCCGGAAAGAACGTCTCGGAGCATCCGACCGATTCTATGGCTTGACATTTGATAGGAGCGGCGGAAGTATGAGAGCGGAAGATAACGGTTGCATTCAGTATTGCTTCAGTCGATACCAGATATCGCTGACGTCGATGGCGGCGCCGGCGCTTGTGCCAATCGAGGAGGAGGGAAGAGGACCATGAAACGCCAGCTTCCGTTGCTGCTTTCCGTGTTCAGCGCGTTCGGCCTGGCGGCCGGCGACGCGGGCGCGCAGCCGAAGTACAACCTGCGCTGGGGCCACTACCTTGCCGACAGCCCTTTCGTGCAGCTCGAGAAGGACTACGTTGCCGCCATCGAGAAGCGCACCAACGGGCAGGTGAAGATCAACATCACCTTCGCCCAGGGCCTCGGCAAGACGACCGAGCTCCTCATGCTCACCGCCAAGGGCGCCATCGACATGACCGCCACCGCGCCGGGCTACAACCCCGACCAGCTGCACTACTGGCGCGCGTTCCAGCTCCCGCTCACGTTCGAAACGAGCAAGCAGGCCATGCATGTCCTGGGCGCCGTGGTCAAGGAGTTCCCCATCTATAACCAGGAGATGGACCGGGCCGGCGTCGTGTGGCTCTTCCAGCAGCCGCTCGGCGAGTACTACCTGGGCGGGCCTTCGGCCGACTGCGACAGCGTGGCGAAGCTCAAGGGCAAGAAGATCCGCAGCTTCGGCGCGGACATTCCGAAGGCATTCACCGCGATCGGCGCAGTGCCCGTGACGGTGGCTCCGACCGACATCTACGAGGCCCTGCAGCACGGCACGCTCGACTATTCCTTCATCAACCCGGGCAACAGCGTGGCGTTCAAGCTGGTGGAGGTGGGCAAGAACAGTTGCGGCCCCGTGATGGCGATCACCGGCCACAACGTCACGATGAGCAAGCGCACCTGGGCGCGCCTGCCGAAGGACATCCAGCAGGTCTTTCGCGATCAATCCGCCAAGACCGCCGAGGACTACCTCGCCTGGGTCGGCGATTACGAGTCAAAAGCGGTGGCCACCATGAAGTCCCAGGGCGGCACTTTCGTGCGTTTCCCGCCGGAGGAGCTGAAGAAGTGGCGCTCGAGCGCGCCGGATTTCCTCGCGCAGTGGGAGAAGGACACGGCGGCGGCCACCAAGGATGCGGCGACGCCGAAGAAGGTCGCGGCGCGCTGGAGACAGCTCCTCGCGCAGCCGCACTAAAGCGGGACCGGGCGCCGCATGCGGTGGCTTAGCGCGAACGTGCGGCGCCTGGCGATCTTCATGGTCCTGCTCGGCTCCCTCGGCATGCTGGCCTCGATGGCGATCTGCGTCGCCGACGTGATCGGCACCAATTTGTTCGACTGGCCGGTGCCCGGAACGCTCGAGTTCACCGAGAGCACCATGGTGCTCATCGTCTTCGGCGCGCTCGCCTTCACCCAGGAGAAGCGCGGGCACATCCGCGTCGAGATCCTGTACGGTCTTTTCGGCGCGCGCGTGCAGTCCTTCATGGACCTGATGACGCATCTGGTCGCGCTCGTGTTCTTTTGCCTTCTCGCCTGGTACAGCTTCGGCGAGCTCGCCTACAGCTGGGAGATCAGCGAGTCGACCATGGGCACGATCCGCTTTCCGCTGTACCCGGCGCGCCTGCTGCTGAGCGCCGGCGCGGTCCTCTTGATCCTGCAGCTCGCGCTCGACGTGATCGCCGACTTTGGGCGCATGCGGCGGGGGGAAGGGCCGCCGCAGGCCGTTGCGGCGGCCGACACCGCGAAGGTGAGCTGAGGTGCTGCTCACGCCCGATGTGGCGGGCATCATCGTGGTGGCGCTCCTGCTCGCGTGGCTCGCCTTCGGCGTGCACATCGGCGTCGCGCTCGGGCTCGCCGGATTCATCGGGATTTATCTGACCGTGGGGCCCGATGCGGCGGCGGCCCAGTTCGCCGCGATCCCGTTCAGTACCACCAACAACTTCGCGCTCGCCGTGATACCGCTCTTCATCCTGATGGGCTCGTTCGCCACGCAAGCGGGCATCGTGACCGAGCTCTTCCGCACCGCGTACCTGTGGCTCGGCAACCTGCGCGGCGGGCTCGCCATGGCGACGGTGATGTCCTCGGCCGCTTTCGGCGCCGCGTCGGGCTCCACCATCGTCAACGCCGCCGTCTTCACCAAGATGGCGATGCCGGAGATGACGCGCTTCGGCTACGACGTGCGGCTCAGCGCCGGCTGCATCGCGGCGGCCGGGACGCTCGCCGCGCTGATCCCCCCCAGCATCCTGATGGTCATCTACGGCGTCATCACCGAGCAGTCGATCGGCAAGCTGCTCATCGCCGGCATCGTGCCCGGCATCGTCACCGCGCTTCTTTACTGTGGCGGCATCTACGTCCTCGCGCGCGTGCGGCCGGACCTCGCGCCACGCGCCAACATCGGCGTGAACTGGATGGAGCGCTGGCGCTCGCTGTACGGGGTGACGGGCGTCCTGATGCTCTTCGTCGTCGTGGTGGGCGGAATCTACGGCGGGTATTTCCCGGCCACCTACGCCGGCGCGGTCGGCGCCGCCGGCGCGTTCGTCATCGCCCTGTTCAAGCGCCGCCTCGGCGTGGGCTCGCTCACCGAGGTGCTCAAGGAGGCGGCGGTCACGACGTCGGTGATCTTCATCATCGTCGTCGGCGGCATGGTGTTCTCGCGTTTCCTCACCTATTCCGGCCTCGTGGACATCATCTCGCGCGAGCTGCTCTCCTTCGGCACCGGCAAGTACACCTACCTCATCGGCTATGTCGTGCTGTTCACAATCCTCGGCTGCTTCATCGAGCCGATCGCCATCATGGTGATGACGCTGCCGATCATGTACCCGGTGATGAAGGCGCAGGGCTTCGACCCGATCTGGCTCGGCGTGGTGTCGGTGAAGCTCGCCGAGATCGGCGTGCTGACGCCGCCGGTAGGCCTGAACGTCTTCGTGGTGAAGACCTCCTCGCCGGTCCCGGTCACGCTCGGACAAGTGTTCACCGGCGTGATGCCGTTCATCGCCCTCGATTTCCTGTCCCTGGTCCTCTACGTGATGTTCCCGGAGATGATCCTGTGGCTCCCCAACCTGATGAAGACCTAGCAATGGCGATACTGAAAGCCGAAGGCAAGACGTTCCCCACGCATACGCAGGTCCTCGTCATCGGCGCCGGCGCGTGCGGCACCATCGCGGCGCTCGCTGCCAAGGAGAACGGTGCGGAGGCATTCATCGTCGAGCGCGATGCCAAGCCTTCCGGCAGCACCTCGCTGTCGAGCGGCCAGATCCCGGCGGCCGGGACCCGGCTGCAGCGCGCGGCCGGACTCACCGACGACACGCCGGACCTCCTCTACAAGGACATCCTCGCGAAGGCGCACGGCGAATGCGACCACGCCATCGCGCGGCTGATCGCCGACGAGGCTAAGAACACGGTCGAGTGGCTGGTCGAGCGGCAGAAGGTCCCGCTCTCCTGCATCCTCAACTTCCAGTATCCGGGCCACAGCCGGCCGCACATGCACGCGGCGAAGTCGCTCGACGGCGCGGAGCTGCACGCGGCGCTGCTCGCGGCGGTGGAGCGCGAGGAAATCCCGCTCGCCACCTCGGCGCATGCGACGGATCTCTACGCCGACGCCGACGGCCGCATCAGCGGCGTGCGCGTCACGCGCCCCGACGGCAAGACCGAGGACATCGGCTGCGAGGCGCTGATCCTCGCCTGCAACGGCTACGGCGGCAGCAAGGAAATGCTGAAGCGATTCATCCCCGAGGCGGCGGAGCTGTTCTACGAAGGACATGTCGGCAACCAGGGCGACGCGGTGCGCTGGGGCGAAGAGCTTGGGGCCTCGCTGAAGGACATGGGCTCGTTCCAGGGCCACGGCGCGATGGCCACGCCGCACGGCGTGCACCTCAACTGGGCCACCGTCACCGAGGGCGGCTTCCACATCAACGCGCACGGCAAGCGCTTCTCCAACGAGAACGCCGGCTACTCGGAGCAGGCGCTGAAGGTCCACCGCCAGCCCGGATCGGTAGCCTGGGCGATCTGGGACGAGCGCGGGGATGCCGTCGCCATGCAGCAGGCGAGCCACGTCGAGGCGAAGGAGGCGGGCGCCGTCAAGCGCTGCGACTCCGTCGAGGCGATCGCGCGCGTCATCGGCTGCGATGCGAAGGCGCTCGCTCAGACCTTCGCCGACGTCGCCGCCGCCGTGCGCGGCGAAAAGAAGGACGAGTTCAGCCGCGACTTCACGCGCAAGCCCATGCTCAAGCCGCCGTACTGCGTATCAAAGATCGCGGGCGCGCTCACGCATACCCAGGGCGGCCTGGAAGTGAACACCGAGATGCGCGTGCTGAGGAAAGACGGCAAGCCGTTCCCGAACCTCTTCGCCGGCGGCGGCGCCGCTCGCGGTCTCTCGGGGCCGTCGGACTGGGGCTACCTCTCCGGCTCGGGCCTCATGAGCGCGACCAACATGGGCCGGCTCGCCGGCATTGCCGCAGCCAAACTCTTCAAGGAATAACGATGATCAAGTTTTACTACAGCACTGCACCCAACCCGATGAAAGTGGCCCTCTGCCTGGAGGAGATGGGGCTCGCCTACGAACCGACACCTGTGGACACCCGAAAGGGTGAGCAACATGAGCCCGGCTACCTGGCGATCAATCCCAACGCCAAGGTGCCCTCGATCGTGGATGGCGAGGTGACGATGTTCGACAGCAACGCCATCGTGCTCTATCTCGCCGAGAAGACCGGCAAGTTCCTGCCCAGGAAGGCGCAGGAGCGCGGGCCCATGCTGTCGTGGCTGATGTTCGTCGCCTCGGGCATCGGGCCGTTCACCGGCCAGTACGTGCACTTCAAGAACTACGCACCGGAGAAGATCGCCTACGCCATCAACCGCTACGAATTCGAGGCGCTGCGCCACTGGCGCATCGTGGACGCGCACCTGTCGAAGAACAAGTACATGATTGGCGATAGCTACACCGTCGTCGACATGGCGCTTTGGGGCTGGGCGCGGCTGGTGCCCAATATTCTGGGCGAGCAGGCGGCCAAGCTCGCCAACGTGAAACTCCTGGTCGATGAGATCAGCGCCCGCCCGGCAGCGCAGAAGGCGGTGGCCCTAAAGGACCGCTACACCTTCAAGACCGAGATGGACGAGGAGGCAAAGCGCGCCATGTTCCCGGGCAACTACCGGGCGCAGGCTGGCGCGTGAAGCTGAGCAGTCGGCGAAGCTCGTAACGAAGTAACCGGAGGTCTCGGTGTAGATGAGCGAACGGGAATCGCATCTCGACGCGCTGGTCATCGGCGCCGGTTTCTCCGGCCTGTACCAGCTCCATTGCCTGCGAGACCGGCTCGGGCTTTCGGTGAAGGTTCTGGAAGCCGCCCCCGATCTCGGCGGCACGTGGTACTGGAACCGCTATCCGGGCGCGCGATGCGACTCGGAAAGCCACTCCTACTGCTACTTCTTCTCCGAGGAGCTGCTCGAGGAATGGCGGTGGTCGGAGCGCTATCCCGAGCCGCCCGAGATCCTGCGGTACCTGAACCACGTGGCGGAGAAGTTCGGCCTTCGGCGCGACATCTGCTTCAACACCCGCGTCACGGCCGCGCACTATGACGAAGCGGCGAACTGCTGGGACGTAGTCACCGAAGCGGGAGAGCGCCACCGCGTGCGCTATCTCGTCACCGCCGTGGGCTGCCTGTCGGCGGCGAACATCCCGCAGATCCCCGGGCTGGAGAGCTTCGCGGGGCGCTGGTATCACACCGGCCAGTGGCCACGGGAGGGCGTCGATTTCCGCGGCAAGCGCGTCGGCCAGATCGGCACCGGCTCGACCGGCATTCAAGCGGCGCCGGTGATCGCCGCAACCGCCGGTCATCTCACCGTATTCCAGAGGAGGGCCCAATACAGCGTGCCGGCGCGCAACGCGCCGCTGCGCGAAGACTTCCTGCAATACGTCCACGAGCACCATGACGAGATCCGGGAAGTGGTGCGCTCCACGCCGAACGGCCATCCGTTCCGCATCGCCCGCCGCAAGGCGTTCGACGTGAGCGAACCCGAGCGGCAGGCGATCTACGAGAGGGCGTGGGAAAAAGGCGGGCTGCAATTCCGCGCCAGCTTTCACGACATGCTGCTCGACAAGGCGGCGAACGATACGGCGGCCGAATTCATCAAGCGCAAGATCCGCGAGATCGTCAAGGATGCGAAAACCGCGCAAGCGCTTGCGGATATCGACCATCCCTATGCCGCGAAGCGCCCGCCCATCGACACGAACTATTTCGAGACCTTCAACCGCGACAACGTCGCGCTGGTCGACCTGCGCGCCGATCCGATCGAGCGCATCACCCCCGCCGGCATCAAGACGCGCGCGAGCGAGCACGCGCTGGACATCATCGTTTTCGCCACCGGCTTCGATGCGATGACCGGGCCGCTCCTGAAGATCGACATCCGCGGCCGCGACGGGATGGCCTTGCGCGAAGCCTGGGCCGCCGGGCCGACGACCTATCTCGGGCTGCAGGTTCCCGGCTTCCCCAACCTCTTCACCGTAACTGGCCCGGGAAGCCCGTCGGTACTTTGCAACATGCCCGTGGCGATCGAGCAGCACGCCGAGTGGATTACCGACTGCATCGCCCATATGCGCGAATACGGCATCGACTGCTGCGAGGCGGCGGCCGAAGCGGCCGAGAAGTGGGGCGAGCACGTCAACACCGCCGCGCATGCAACCCTGCTTCCGCTCGCCACCCATTCCTGGTATCTCGGCGCCAACATCCCCGGCAAGCCGCGCGTGTTCATGCCCTACGCAGGCGGCATGGCTCGCTACCGCGCCATCTGCGACGACATCGCCGCCAAAGGCTACGAGGGCTTCGTCATGCGTCGCGTCGCCGACGCGGCAGCCGCTCGCGGGGAGCGCAACGCGACGTTGAACGACTTTTCGGCCGGCGCGAAGATCGCCTCGCCAGGCGTTTAGCGCGGAAATCCGCCTCGAAACGCGTTAGCACTGCGGCTTGGGTTCTGCCGGTCCTTATTTGCGGCAGTAGGAAAGCACCATGTCGGTGACGAGATCCACCCAGCCGAAGCGGTTGGCAATGTAAACGTAGCAAAGGCCGGAGAGGCGTTTACGGTTGGCAGTGAATGCTTTGGAGTCTGCAGCTCGTCAGGAGACTCGCATTGCGCACGCCGCCGTCTGCGCGCGATGACTGGCTATCTGCTCGAGGTAGTTAGCGCGGTAGCCCTCGAACGAGCGGGCATGCACTTCCTCGGCCAGCGCGTCGAAGTCTGCGGCCGGGGGCTTCTCGAGATCGAAATGACCGTAGCGGTCGACGCCGCGAACGAGAAGGGCGGGATGGCGCTGGAAGCCGATGTGGCGCACGGAGGCCGGCACATAGCTGATGCCGATGCCGATGCGCCGGTCCTGCGAACGGTTGGGGCCGGACTGATGGATGGTGAGCGTGTTGTGCAGGGAGAACTGTCCCGGCGCGAGGCAGCAGTCGGCCGCGCTACCGGCGTGGGCCGGCTTTTCGATCCACTGTTCGGCGTCGTTGACGCTGGCGTCCAGGCCGTAGTTGTGCGGCATCTGGCCCCTCCGGTTACTGCCCGGAATGAACTGCATGCAGCCGCTTCCGAGCGAAGCGTCTGACAGCGCGAGCCAGGCGGTAACGTGCTGGTCGTGGGGCTCAAGCCCGAAGTGGGTGGCGTCCTGGTGCCAGCCCGCGATGTGAGGGGTGCCCGACTCTTTGATGAACCACGTGGTAGTGAAAACCAGGATGTCGGGCCCTATCACGTCCTCGATG
>DASYPG010000309.1:0-4771 GCA_036006885.1 Burkholderiales bacterium
GCGAAGCTGCGCAAGATGTTCTTCCCGACGGATCAGAGCCTGGGGCAGCGGACGATGCGCGTGATACGCCAGAGCGAAGAGGATAGCCGCTACGCCCAGTATCGCGAGAACGTGCGCTGGACCTACGGCGATGTCATGTTCATCACGTTGAACATCATCGGCAGCAACAACAACCGGGGGCGGACGCCCGAAATGGACGCAGAGCACGCAGAGCGCACCGCAGCCGACCTGGCGTGGATGCGGCAGGCATTCGAGCTCGCCGCCCGCAATGGGAACAAGGCGGTGATGATCGTTGCGCAAGGCAATCCCCAGTTCGAGACCTCGTGGCCCCGCAATACCCAGGAGAGGTACCTCCTATGGGGCCTCGCGCTCACGCCGCCCGCGTCGAGGCGCCCAACCGGCTTCGATGAATTCCGCGCCGCGCTGGCAAAGGAAACGGTCGCGTTCGGCAAGCCCGTGGTCTACGTGCACGGCGACACCCACATCTTTCGCGTCGACAAGCCCTTGTACGGTACCGTAAGCGGTCGGGCCATCGAAAACTTCACCCGGGTGGAAACCTTCGGTCATCCGAACACGCATTGGGTACGCGCGATCGTCGATCCGTCGGACCCGAATGTGTTCAGCTTCAGGCAGCAGATCGTGAAGGAGAACCTCGTGAACCACTGAGGCTCACGAGCTTCCGAACCGTTGCGCGGCGCGCGCCCGGGCGCGCGCCGCCTCGACCTGCCGGTCGCGCGGCGTGGCGTCGGTCTCGAGCGTATCGATGAGCGAGCGCGCCACGGCCGCGACCTGCACCACGGCGCGGTTGAACGCCACGCCGTTCGCCTGCGAAGGCTTGTTATAGCCCGAGAGCTTGCGGATGAACTGGAGCGAGGCGGCGTAGATCTCCTCGTCGGTGGCCGGCGGCGCGAAGTTGAACAGAGTCTTGATGCTGCGGCACATGGCTCGCTCCTATGAGAGATCGAATCCCGCCTTTTTGAGCGGCAGGGAGCGGATGCGTTCCCCGCTCGCGAGAAACAAGGCATTGGCGAGCGCCGGGGCGACCGCGGCGCCGCCCGCCTCGCCCACGCCGCCCCAGAAGCCGCCCGAAGGCATGAGCAGCACCTCCACCGGGGGCATTTCGGCGAGGGTCAGCAGGCGGTGATCGCTGAAGCTCGACTGTTCGACGCGCCCGTCCTTGAACGTGATCTCGCCCCAGAAGAGCGCGCTCAGCGCAAAGGCGGCGCCGCCCTGGACCTGGGCGACGACGTTGTCGGGGTTGACCACCCCGCCAGGGTCGAGCGCGACCACGAGCCGCTTCAGCTCGACCTTCTTCTCGCGCAGCGAAAGCTCGGCCACCGCGGCGGTATAGCTGCCGCGCACCTCGGTCACGGCGAGGCCGCGATGCAGGCCCTGCGGCGACGGCGTTCGCCAGCCGGCCGCTTTGGCCACGGCCTCGAGGACGGCACGCTCCTTCGCGGTCGCGGGGAGAAGGCCCAGACGGTAGTCGAGCGGATCGCGCTTCGCGGCGTGCGCGAGCTCGTCGATGAAGCATTCGCGCACGAACGGATTCTGGGAATGGGCCGCGCCGCGCCAGTAGCCGACCGGCACCGCGGTATCCCGCACGGCATGCTCGATCCGCAGGTTCGCGATCGAATACGGCTGATCGGCGAGGGCCGCGGTCGCGGCGACGCCCTTCAACGCGGGCGCGGCAACGCGGCATTGCAGCGCCACCGGGTTGCCGGCCTCGTCGAGCCCGGCTTTCAGCCTGACCAGGCTCGCAGGACGATACCAGTCATGCTGAAGGTCCTCCTCGCGGGTCCAGATCAGGTTGACCGGGACGCCGTTCAGCGCTTTCGCGATCGCGACGCCCTGCGCCGTGTAGTCCTGCGCCAGCCGGCGGCCGAACCCGCCGCCCGTCTGAGTGCGGTGCACGTACACGTTTTCCGGGGCGACGCCGGCGGCGGCGGCGGCCGCGGCGTGGGTCGCCTCGGCGTCCTGGGTAGAGGTCCACACGTCCACCTGGCCGTCCTTCACTACCGCCGTGCAGCTCGGTGGCTCGGGCGTGGCGTGGGCGAGGAAAGGCGCCGCGTACTCGGCTTCCATTACGCGCGCGGCCTGCGCCAGAGCTTTTTCGACGTCGCCTTCGCTGTTCGCCACGCTCGCCGCGGTGTTGGCCTCAAAGGCGCCAGAGAGATCGCGCAGGACGGCCTCGCTCGAAAGACCTGCATTCGCGCCGCCGTCCCACTCGATCTTCAGCGCCTGCAGCGCCTGCGCCGCGCGCCACCAGTTGTCGGCGATCACGGCGACGTACTCGTCCATCGCGAGGACGCGCAGCACGCCGCGCCGGCCGCGGGCCGGCGCCTCGTCGACCGAGCGCACGTGCCCGCCTGGAACCGGACACTGCGCGATCGCCGCGTAGACCATGCCGGGGAGCTGCGTGTCGATGCCGTAGCGCGTGCGGCCGGTCACCACGTCGGGGATGTCCACGCGCGCGAGAGACTTGCCGACGAGCTTCCACTCCGCTTGCGGCTTGAGCGCGACTTGCTTCGGCGGCTCGAGCTTCGCCGCGGCCGCGGCCACACGGCCGAACGTGACCCGCCGCCCGCTCGGCGCATGCGCAATGACGCCGCCCGCGGCGCGGCACTCCGCCGGGGCCACGCCCCAGCCCTGCGCCGCGGCAGCCACCAGCATCTCGCGCGCGGCGGCCCCGGCGCCGCGCAGGGCCTCGTGCGACTCGCGAATCGTGCGGCTGCCCGCGGTGGTCATCGACCCCCACACCCGCTTGCGCCTGAGCTGCTCGTTGGAGTCGGCATAGTCGACGCGCACGCGCCTCCAGTCGCACTCGAGCTCTTCGGCGACGAGCTGCGCCGCCGCCGTCATGCTGCCCTGGCCCATCTCCGAGCGCGCGTAGCGGATGATCACCTGCTCGTTGGGCAGCACCATCACCCACGCGTTGATCTCGCCGCGCCCCGTCTGGCCGCGCGCCGGCAGATGCACGCCGAGCACCAGCGCGCCCGCGATCTTGAGAAAAGATCGCCGCGACAGCGCGCTCAAGCTTTCTTCCTGGCCGCGGCTTGGATCGCGCTGCGCACGCGCGCATAGGTGCCGCAGCGGCACAGGTTGGTCATCGCCTCGTCGATCTGCCGGTCGGTCGGCTTCGGATACTTTCGCAGCAGCGCGACCGCCGCGAGGATCTGCCCGCCCTGGCAGTAGCCGCATTGTGGCACCTGCTGATCGATCCAGGCCTGCTGCACCGGATGAAGCCGCTCGCCCTGCGCGAGGCCCTCGATGGTGACGACGCGCCTGGCGGCGACCTTGGACACCGGGAGCGTGCACGCACGCGCCGGTTCGCCGTCGACGAGCACCGTGCACGCGCCGCACTGCGCGAGGCTGCAGCCGTATTTCGGCCCCTTGATGTCGAGCTCGTCGCGCAGCACCCACAGGAGCGGCATCTCGGGCTCGACGTCGACTTCACGCGGCTTCCCGTTGACGGTGAACCGGATCATCGTGCTACTGTAAACGCATCCGAGGAGGAGCTTAAATGATCCGGTTTTGCAGCGCGCTGTTGACAAGCGCCGTCGCGGCGTTCTCGCTGTGCGCGGCGGCGCAGGAGAGCTATCCGAGCAAGCCGATCCGCGTCGTCATCGGCTACGCCGCCGGCGGCGGCAACGACATCATCGTGCGCGTGATGACCGACGAGCTGCGCAAGGGCCTGGGCCAGCCGGTGATCGTGGAAAACAAGCCCGGCGCACAGTCGATCATCGCCGCTGAGTACGTGGCCAAGCAGCCGGCGGACGGCTACACCATCTTCATGGGTCCCAGCGGTCCGATGACCATCAATCCTGCGACCTACTCGAAGCTGCCCTACGACCCGCAGCGCGACTTCGCGCCGATCTCGATGATCTGCTCCTTTCCGCTCATCGTGGTGGTCGATCCGAAACTGCCCGTGAAAAGCGTGCGGGAGCTCATCGACTACGCCAAGGCGAATCCCGGCAAGTCGAACTACGCCTCGAGCGCCGGCATCTTCCAGATCGCCACCGAGATGTTCAAGCAGCGCACCGGCACGAAGATCGAGATGATCCCGTACAAGAGCAGCGGCGAGTCGGTGCAATCGGTCGCCGGCGGCCAGGTCATGATGACGATCGTCGATCCACCGCCCGCCACCGGGCCGCTCAAGTCGGGCACCGTGCGCGGCCTCGCCGTCACTTCTCCGCAGCGCCATCCGCGCTGGCCCGATCTCCCCACGATGACCGAAGCCGGCGTGCCCGACATGGAGGTCCCGGTATGGACGGCCTTCTTCGCCCCCGCCAACACGCCGGCGGCGATCGTCGCCCGGCTGCAGAAGGAAGTAGCGCGCGTGGTGCAGACCCCGGAGGTGAAGGAGCGCTTCGACAGCATGGGGCTCAAGCCCGAAGGCGGGAGCTCGGCCGATCTAGGCAAGGTCGTCGCGCGCGATATCGCGAAGTGGACCGCGGTCGCCAAGGCCGCGAACATCAAGAACGACTAAACGAGGCGCCGGAAGTGCGCTTCGATCCGCGCCGCATCGGCATCGAGTCCGGTGAATAGCTTGAAGGCGCCGATCGCCTGGCCGACGTTCATGTGCCCGCCGTCGGCGGTCGCGCAGCCGACGCGCCGTGCTGCCTTGAGCAGCGCGGTCTCCAGCGGGACATAGACGATCTCCGACACCCACATTCCCGGGCGCAACTGCGCTTCCGCCGCGGGCGTACCCGGATGCTGCGCCATGCCGACAGGCGTCGCCTGGATCAAGCCGGTCGCGCCTGGAAGCGCC
>DASYPG010000310.1:0-9993 GCA_036006885.1 Burkholderiales bacterium
CCCCGGGTCCGCGCAGGTTCGAGCGGCAGCGCGCGCACAGGCCCTCTTCATCGACGTCCGGGGTGTAATGCCAGCAGCGGTCGCATTTTGCGTGGCTGCTGGGTTCCACCTCCACGGACAAATTTCCCTGATCAACTCGAGCCGCCGAGGTGATGAGCAGGAATTTGAGCTCGTCGCCGAGGCTCGCCAGCCACTCGTAGTCCTGCCCCTCGGCGCGCAGCGCCACCTCCGCCTGCAGCGAAGCGCCGACCTTGTCCTCGCTGCGCAGCGCCTCGATCTGCTTGCGGACCGGCTCGCGCAGCTCGCGCAGCCGCTGCCACTTCGCCAGCAGCGCCGGCGCGTCGGCCGGCAGCGGCAGCTCGTGCAGGGTATGGAAGAACACGCTGTCGTCGCTCTTCCCGGTGAATACCTGCCACAGCTCTTCCGCGGTGAACGACAGGATGGGCGCCATCAGGCGCACCAGGCTGTGCGTAATGTGGTGAAGCGCGGTCTGCGCCGAGCGGCGCGCCCTCGAATCGGCGCGCGAGGTGTAGAGCCGGTCCTTGAGGATGTCGAGGTAGAACGCGCCGAGGTCCTCCGAGCAGAAGCCCTGCAGTCGCTGCGCGACGAGGTGGAACTGGTAGCGCGCATAGTCCTCCGCCGCCTGCTCCTGCATCTGCGCGGTCATCGCGAGCGCGTAGCGGTCGATTTCCACCATCTTGTCGAGCGGCAACGCGTCCCTCGGGTCGAAGTCCGAAGTGTTGGCGAGCAGAAAGCGCAGCGTGTTGCGGATGCGCCGGTAGCTCTCCACCACCCGCTTCAGGATCTCGCTCGAGATCGTGAGCTCGCCGCTGTAGTCGCTCGAGGCCACCCACAGGCGCAGCGTCTCGGCACCGAGCGTGCTCGAGATCTCCTGCGGCGAGGTGGTATTGCCCTTCGACTTCGACATCTTGCGGCCTTCCAGGTCGATGACGAAGCCGTGGGTGAGCAGGCTGTTATAGGGCGCCCGGCCGTCCAGCATGCAACCGGTCAGGAGCGCAAGGTGGAACCAGCCGCGGTGCTGATCGGAGCCCTCGAGGTACATGTCCGCCGGGTAGGTGGATTGCTCCCGGTGCGAGTTGCGCAGGACGGTAAAGTGGGTGCTGCCCGAGTCGAACCAGACGTCGAGCGTGTCGCGGCTCTTTTCGTAGGAGGCGCTTTCGGAGCCCAGCAGTTCTTCCGCGGTGATGCCCTGCCAGGCCTCGATGCCGCCTTTCTCGACCCGCTGCGCGATCGCCTCGAGCAGCTCCTGCGTGCGGGGATGCAGCGCGCCGGTTTCCTTGTGCAGAAAGAGCGGCATCGGCACGCCCCACTGACGCTGGCGCGATAGCGTCCAGTCCGGACGGTTGGCGATCATGCCGTGCAGGCGCGCCTTACCCCAGGCGGGGAAGAACTGCGTCTGCTCGATCGCGCGCAGCGCAGTCTCGCGCAGCGATGCGCCGTCCACTTTCTTGTCCATGGAGGCGAACCACTGGGTGGTGGCGCGCAGGATCACCGGTGTCTTGTGGCGCCAGCAGTGCATGTAGCTGTGCGTGTACTTCCAGTCGACCGCGAGCAGCAGGCCCTTGTCCTCGATTGTCTTCACGATCTTCGGGTTCGCATCCCAGATCGACAGCCCGCCGAACAACGGCAGCGAAGCGACGTACTTGCCGTCGCCCATCACCGGCGTGAGGATCTCGTCGTCCTTCATGCCGTAGCGACGGCACGACTCGAAGTCCTCCACGCCGTACGCCGGCGCCGAATGCACGATGCCGGTGCCCGACTCGGTGGTGACGTACTCGCCCAGATAGACCGGCGCGTTGCGATCGTAGAACGGATGGCGGAAGCGGATGTTCTCGAGGGCCTTGCCCTTCGCCTCTCCAAGAACTTTTCCGGCAAGGCCATAGCGCTTCAGGCAGGCCTCGCGCAACTCGGCCGCCAGGACGAGGAGTCCTTTCTCGGTCTCCACGAGCTGATAGGCGAGGTCGGGATGCACATTGAGCGCCTGGTTCGCGGGCAGCGTCCACGGAGTTGTGGTCCAAATGACCGCGAAAACCTGTTTCGTTGCTCTTGCCTTGAAGGCGCCCTCGACCTTGGGGAGATCGTCCTTGAGAAGCGGAAAGGCGACATCGACTGCAGGGTCCTTGCGGTCCTCGTACTCGATTTCCGCCTCGGCGAGCGCCGAGCCGCAATCGAAGCACCAGTTCACCGGCTTCAAGCCGCGGTAGACATAGCCCTTGCGAAGCAGGATCCCGAGCAGGCGAATCTCGTTCGCCTCGTTGCCGGGAGCCATGGTGAGGTAGGGGTTGTCCCACTCGCCGAGCACGCCGAGCCGCTGGAAGCCTGCCTTCTGGATCGCGATCTGCTCGGTAGCGAAGGCTCGGCACAGCCGCTGGGTTTCCGCGGTCGACAGGTTCTTGCCGTACTTCTTCTCGATCTGAGCCTCGATCGGCATGCCGTGGCAGTCCCAGCCCGGCACGTAGCGCGCGTCGAAGCCGGCGAGCGAGCGCGACTTCACCACCATGTCCTTGAGGATCTTGTTCACCGCGGTGCCGATGTGGATGTCGCCGTTGGCATAAGGCGGCCCGTCGTGCAGAACGAAGGTCGGCCGGCCCTTGGCGATCTGCCGCAGGCGCCGGTAGGTGCCCTTCTCCTGCCATTGCCTCACCCACTGGGGCTCGCGCTTGGCCAGGTCGCCGCGCATGGGAAACGGCGTTTCGGGAAGGTTGAGCGTGTCTTTGTAGTCAGCCATGGTTCACGAAGTAGTCACGGGCCTGCCGCGCGTCGTGCGCGATGGCCTCCCTGAGCGCGTCGAGGCCGTCGTACTTCTGCTCGTCGCGCAGCTTCTTCAGGAAGCGCACCCGCAAATGCTCGCCGTACAGATCGCGCTCCCAGTCGAAGAGATGCACCTCCAGCAGCGGCAGCGGCACCGGGTTCACGGTGGGGCGCCTGCCGATGCTCGCCACGCCGGGGCCGAGGCCGTCGACCTCCACCACGAAGATGCCCGAGAGCGGCGGCGGCCGGCGCAGCACGATATTCGCCGTCGGGAAGCCCAGGCTGCGCCCCAGCTTCGCGCCGTGGGCGACGCGGCCGCTGATCGTATACGGATGCCCGAGCAGGCGCTCGCCCGCGGCGAGCTCGCCGGCGGCGAGCGCGGCGCGCACCGCGGAGCTCGACACCCGCGTCCCCTCGAACTGCACGTCCGGCAGCGACTCGACCTCGAATCCGTGGCGGGCGCCTGCCGCCGCGAGCGCCGCGAAATCGCCCGCGCGCCGCGCACCGAACCGGAAGTCTCGCCCGACGAGGAGCCATCGCGTGGCAAGCCCGTTCACGAGCACTTCCTCGACGAAACGCTCCGCCGGGAGCGAGGCAAAGCGCCGGTCGAAGCGCGCGACGTGCACCTGCTCGACCCCCGCGGCGTCGATAAGCTCCAGCTTGTCGCGCAGCCGGGTCAGGCGGGCGGGAGCGGCCGGCGGGTCGAAAAATTCGCGCGGGTGAGGCTCGAAGGTGAGCACGCAGGAAACGAGCTCCAGCTCGCGCGCCTTCGCGGTCACCCGCTCGATGAGCGCGCGGTGACCCCGGTGCACGCCGTCAAGGTTGCCGATGGTCAGCGCACACCGGCCCGGGGCGCGCTGCAAAGAGCCGTGCGTGACGACCATGGACTCGGTTAAAACGCTGAATTATAGTGCTTTTGTGAAGACCCTCGAAGAACAGATGGCGATCTACGCGGCCTACCATCAGGACCCGCGCAACAAGGCGACGCATTTCGCGGGCGTGCCGCTCATCATGCTCGCGCTCCTGATTCCGCTGAGCTTCCAAAGGTTCGAGCTCATCGGGTTCAGCGTCACCCCGGCCATACTGCTCGCCGCCGCGCTGCTCGCCTATTACTTCGTCCTCGACCTCGCGCTCGCGGTGGCGATGCTGGCGGTGCTCGGCACGCTCATCTGGCTCGCCGAGCTGATCGCGGCCGGCGGCGCGGCGCGCGCCTGGACCTGGTTCGGCGGGCTCTTCGTCGGCGGCTGGATCCTGCAGTTTGTCGGCCACGCGTTCGAGGGCCGCAAGCCGGCCCTCGTGGATAACCTGTTCCAGATCTTCGTCGCGCCGATCTTCCTATGCGCGGAGATTTTCTTCGCGCTCGGCTACAGAGCCGGCCTGCGAGATCGTCTTCGACTGACGCGAAACTGAAGCAGGCTCGGTGACGCCTAGTTCGGTACTATCCTCTCACGGGAGGAGGACATGAACGGTTTGCTCGCGCTGTCGCGGGCGATCGACTTCGCCAACGAGCGGATCGGTCGCCTGGTCTATTGGTGCGTTCTCGTCATGGTGCTGGTGAGCGCGGGCAACGCCACCTCGCGCTATGCGCTCAACATGGCCTCGAACGCCTGGCTCGAGCTTCAGTGGTATCTCTTCGCCGGCGTGTTCCTGCTCTGCTCGGGCTACACCCTGCTTCACAACGAGCACATCCGGATCGACGTCGTTTCCTCGCAGCTTTCCCGGCGCGCGCAGGTCTGGATCGACGTGTTCGGCATCGTCTTTTTCCTGCTGCCGATGTCGCTGTTCATCATGTGGCTGTCGTGGCCGGTGTTCATGAACGCCTGGACCAGCGGCGAGATCTCGGGCAGCGCGGGCGGCCTCATCCGCTGGCCGGCGCGGCTGCTCGTCCCGGCCGGCTTCTTCCTCCTCAGCGCGCAGGGCTTCTCGGAGCTGATCAAGCGCATCGCCTACCTGCGAGGCCTCATTCCGGATCCGGTGGAGAGGCACAAGGACCCGGGCCTCGACGTGGTGCTCGAGGTCGAACGCGAGGGCAGGAAATGAGCGCCTTCCTCATCGCCAACATCGCCCCGATCATGTTTCTCGGGCTGATCGTGTTCCTGCTGCTCGGCTTCCCGGTGTCCTTCGCGCTCGCCGCGCTCGGCCTCTCCTTCGGCCTGCTCGGCATCCAGCTCGGGCTGCTGAACGAGGCCCTCTTCCAGGCGCTGCCCGAGCGCATCTTCGGCATCATGTCGAACGACACGCTGCTCGCGGTGCCGTTCTTCACCTTCATGGGCCTCATCCTCGAGAGGAGCGGCATGGCCGAGGATCTGCTCGATACCATCGGCCAGCTGTTCGGCCCGATCCGCGGCGGCCTCGCCTACGCGGTGGTGTTCGTCGGCGCGCTCCTCGCGGCGACCACGGGCGTGGTCGCCGCCTCGGTCATCTCGATGGGGCTGATTTCGCTCCCGATCATGCTGCGCTACGGCTACGACCGGCGCCTCGCGACGGGGGTGATCGCTGCCTCGGGGACCCTCGCCCAGATCATCCCGCCCTCGCTCGTGCTGATCGTGCTCGCCGACCAGCTCGGCCGCTCGGTGGGCGACATGTACGCCGGCGCGATCCTTCCGGGCCTGGTGCTGACGGGGTTTTACGCGATTTATGTGCTCGGCAAGACCATCGTGCATCCCGACGCTGCGCCGGCGCTGCCGCCCGAGGCGCGGCCGCTGCGCGGCTGGAAGCTCGCGGGGCGGGTGGTGTTCGTGCTGATCCCGCCGCTGGCACTGATCTTCCTCGTGCTCGGCACGATCTTCCTCGGCGTGGCGACGCCGACCGAGGGCGGCGCCATGGGCGCCACCGGCGCGCTCGTGCTCGCGCTCATCAATCGGCGCCTCACGTGGTCGTTGCTGCGCCAGGCGATGAACTCGACCGCCAAGCTCACCACGTTCGTCGTCTTCATCCTGGTGGGGGCGACCGTCTTCAGCCTCACCTTCCGCGGCGTGAACGGCGACCTCTGGATCGAGCACCTGCTGACGAGCCTGCCCGGGGGCAAGATCGGCTTCCTGATCGTGGTCAACCTCCTCACCTTCTTTCTCGCCTTCTTCCTCGACTTCTTCGAGCTCGCGTTCATCATCGTGCCGCTGCTCGCGCCGGTCGCCGACAAGCTCGGCATCGATCTCATCTGGTTCGGCGTGCTCCTCGGCGTCAACATGCAGACCTCGTTCATGCATCCGCCGTTCGGCTACGCGCTGTTCTACCTGCGCAGCGTGGCGCCCTCCCGGGAGTACGTCGACAAGATCCTGCGCCGGCCCGTGCAGGGGATCACCACCGGGCAGATCTACTGGGGCGCGGTGCCCTTCGTGGTGATCCAGGTCATCATGGTCGCCATCGTGATCGGCTTTCCCGGCCTGGTCACCGGGAACCTGGAGAAGGCGAACTTCGACCCCTCCAAGGTGAAGATCGAGCTGCCGCAGGAGGCGCCGGCGGAGCAGATCGAGGAATCTGCGCCGCCGGACTTCAGCGCTCCGAAGAAATAGCCGTTACTGGGCGGCTGCGCCGAGCTTTGAGTTGAACGCGTACGAGTCGTAGGTGTGCTCGGCTGCGCGGAACCAGAGAAACTGCTCGTTGCGGAACTTGAGCCACTCGGGATAGACGCGCGCCCAGTGCTTGCTCTTTCCCTTGAGCTCGTCGTAGAGCTCGTAGGAGGCTTTTTCCGCGGCCTCGAGGACCGCGCGCGGGAACGGACGCAGCTGCGTGCCGCTGCCGACCAGGCGGCGCAGCGCGATCGGGTTGAGCTCGTCGTACTTGGCTGGCATCCACACGTTGGCTTCCGCGCAGGCGGTGCTGAGCGCCGCCTGGTAGCTCTTGGGCAGCTCGTTCCATTTCTTCTCGTTCACGAGCGTATGCAGCATCGGGCCGCCTTCCCAGAAGCCGGGGTAGTAATAGAACTTCGCGACCTTGTTGAAGCCGAGCTTCTCGTCGTCGTAGGGGCCGACCCACTCCGCCGCGTCGATGGTGCCCTTCTCGAGCGCGGGGTAGATGTCCGGGCCGCCGATCAGCTGCGGCACCACGCCGAGCTTCGCGAGGACCAGGCCGGCCATGCCGCCGATGCGCATCTTGAGCCCCTTGAGGTCCGCTACGCTCTTGATCTCCTTGCGGTACCAGCCGCCCATCTGGCAGCCGGTGTTGCCGGCGAGGATCGCCTTGAAGCCGTATTCCTTGCACAGCGGCTCCAGGGCCTTTTCGCCGCCGCCGTGGTACCACCAGGCGTTCGACTGGCGGCTGTTCGGCCCGAAGCACACGGCGCAGGCCAGGGCAAAGGCCGCGTCCTTGCCGAAGTAGTAGTACAGGGCCGTATGGCCAAGCTCCACGGTGCCCGCCTGTACGGCGTCGAGCACCTGCAGCGCCGGCACGATCTCTCCGGCCGCAAAGGTGCGGATCTGGAACTTGCCGTCGGTGAGCTCGCCAACGCGCCTGGCGACGAGATCGGCGCCGCCGAACAGCGTGTCCAGGCTCTTGGGCCAGCTCGCGGCCAGGCGCCACTGGATGGAAGGTTGCGACTGAGCGATTGCCGGAGCGGCGAGCGTGCCTGCCGCGACCCCGGCCGCGGCCTGCTTCAGAAACGTTCTGCGGGTCATTTCCTCTTCCTTTTCGATAGAAAGCGCGAACTCGATTCTAGTCGGGAAATCAGCTCATCCGTGCGCAGAGCGCGCGCAGCTCCATCATCCTGACGCGCACGTCGTAGACGTCGGAGGCGTCGGGCTCGCGCTCGAGGTACTCGGTGAGGTCCTTGAGCGCCGGCTGCCAGCATTCCAGGCGCTGGTAGACCTGGCCGCGGTCGCGCAGCTCGGTCGCGGCATCCGGCGTGACGACCAGCATCCGGTTCAGCACCTGGAGCAGGAGCTCGGGCTTGTCGGTGTCGCGGTAGATCGCCTTAAGGTTGCGCAGCAGCCGCATCAGGATCTGGCGCTTGCTCGCGGGCTCGAGGAACTGGTCGAGCGGCAGCTCGGCCACCGGCACGTCGTCGGCGACCCCTTCGGGGATCACGCGCTTCAGCCTGGCGCGGAGCTCCGCTTCGGACTGCGGCGCGCCGCCCAAGAACGGATCGAGCACCATCGTTCCGCCACGCAGCTGCACCCGCACCAGGAAGTGGCCGGGAAACGACACGCCGTCGACCGCGAGCCCGACGCGCCGGCCGAGCTCCATGTAGAGCACCGAGAGCGTGATCGGGATGCCGGTCCTGCGCTCGAGCACGTCGTTCAGGTAGCTGTTGCGCGGATCGTAGTAATCCCGCGCGTTGCCGTGGAACCCCAGGTCGCCGAACAGGAATTCGTTCAACGCGACGATGCGCTCTCCAAGGTCCAGGCCCTGCGGCAGGCCCGCGCTCAGGCGCCGCGCCATGCGCTCGATCTCGTCCATGTAGCGCCCGACGTCGAGCGCCGGATAGGGGTCTTGTCCGATCAGCAGGCAGGCCTGCGCCAGGTCGATGTCGCGGTCCTCCCGCCTCACCTCCCGCGCGAAGCGCTCGAGGCTCATCCCGCCGCCCGGCGCGAGAAGTCGCGCGGCCTGAAGCCGAAAGCGAGTAGGCAGCCTGCGTACACCGCGGCGCCCAGGATCACCAATCCGGCCACCGCGGGGATTTTCTTCTCCCATCCGGCGGCGAGCCACCAGCTCGCTTCCCCCATCGTGGTGAAGAGCACGATGGCCATGAAGCCCACCGACGCACCGACTTTCAGCAGGAAGACGGGCCAGCCCGGAACCGGGTGGTACGCCCCGTCCCGGCGCAGGCCGCGGTAGAGCAGCGCCGCATTCAGGCAGGCGCCGAGGCTGATGGCGAGCGCGAGCCCGGCATGCTTGAGCGGAACGATCAGGGCGAGGTTCAGAGTCTGGGTCGCCACGAGGGTCAGGATGCCGATTTTGACCGGAGTCGCGATGTTCTGTCGCGCGTAGAAGCCCGGCGCCAGGATCTTGACCATGATGATGCCGACCAGGCCGACGCTGTAGGCCATCAACGCCTGGCGCGTCATCGATACGTCCTCGGCGGCGAACCGCCCGTAGTGGAACAGTGCGGCAATGAGCGGCAGCGCCAGGACCGCGAGCGCCACGGTGGCCGGGACGGCGAGCAATACCGTGACGCGCAGGCCCCAATCGAGCAGGCGGGAGTACTCCTCGTGGTCGGCGTCGGCGTGATATTTCGACAGGCTCGGCAGCAGGATGGTGCCCAGGGCGACGCCCAGCATGCCCGAAGGAAACTCCATCAGCCGGTCGGCGTAGTAGAGCCAGGACACGCTGCCCGTCACGAGGAAGGACGCGAAGATCGTGTTGATGACCAGCGAGATCTGGCTGATCGACACGCCGAAGGCCGCCGGGCCCATGAGCTTGAGGATGCGCCGCACCCCGGGGTGCGAGAGATCCAGGCGCCAGCGCGGCAGCAGCCCGAGCCTGACGAGGAAGGGAACCTGAAAGGCGAGCTGAAGCACGCCGCCGGCGAACACCGCCCAGGCGAGCACCAGCACCGGCGGATCGAAGTAGTCGGCGAGGAAGATCGCGCCGACGATGAACGACACGTTGAGCAGCGCCGGCGTGATCGCCGGCACGGAGAAGCGGTTCCAGGTGTTCAGCACCCCGGCGGCGAAGGCCACCAGCGAGATGAACACGATGTAGGGAAACGTGATCCGCAGCATGGTCACGGTGAGACCGAACTTCGCCGGGTCGGAGGCGAAGCCGGGGGCCGAGACGTAGACGACGATGGGGGCGATCGCCATGCCGAGGAGCGCGGTGACGACCAGCGCCAGGAAGAGCAGGGTCGCGGTCCGGTCGATCAGGGAACGGACCTCCTCGGGCGAGGTCTTGTTCTTCTGCCCCGCGAGCACCGGCACGAACGCCTGCGAGAAAGCGCCCTCGGCGAACAGGCGCCGCAGCAGGTTCGGCAGGCGAAAGGCGACGAAAAACGCGTCGGTGGCGAGACCGGCGCCGAACGCCCGTGCGATGATGAAATCGCGCGCGAAGCCAAGGATCCGGCTGACGAACGTGAGGCCGCTCACCGTCACCAGGGCGCGCAGGAGGTTCATGCTAGAATTCGGCCCCTTTCGAAGTCGAAGGCGTAACACCTTCCATGGCCAATACCAAGTCCGCGCGCAAGCGCGCGAGCCAGGCGCAAGTGCGCCGCGAGCACAACATGAGCCTGCGCACCGCGGTGCGCACGGCGATCAAGAACGTGAAGAAGGCCGTGGCGGGGGGCGATCG
>DASYPG010000311.1:0-8193 GCA_036006885.1 Burkholderiales bacterium
TCGGCGAGCGGCGGCGCCGCGACGGCGATGATCAGGGTGGCGACGCATCCGGCGAAGAACGAACCGATCGCGGCGATCGCGAGCGCCGGCCCGGCGCGGCCTTGCCGCGCCATCTGGTAGCCATCGAGGCAGGTCACCACCGAGGAAGACTCGCCGGGAATGTTGACCAGGATCGCCGTGGTCGAGCCCCCGTACTGCGCGCCGTAGTAGATTCCGGCGAGCATGATCAGGGCCGACACCGGGTTCAGGTTGAACGTGATCGGCAGCAGCATCGCGATGGTGGCGACCGGGCCTACCCCGGGGAGGACACCGATCAGGGTGCCGAGCAGGACGCCGATCAGGCAGTACAGCAGGTTGAACGGGGTGATCGCGACGCCGAAGCCGAGGATCAGATTGTGGAAGAGTTCCATGCGCGCCTCAGCTCCAGGCCGCAGGCCACATCGGGAAGGGCAGGGTCAGGCCCTTCACGAACACGAAGTACGAGAACAGCATAAGAATGACGAAAAGAACGAGGACTTCTTTCCACTTGAACTCGTGGCCGCCATACGCGCTGATGAACACCAGCGCGGCGGTTGCGGCCACCAGGCCGAGCGGCTTCATCACGTAGCCGTAGACGATGCAGCCTACGCTGATGAGAACCAGCGCCTTGGCGTCCGGACGGTACAGGACCGCCAGCACCGACACGACCAGCGATGCGGCCAGCACGCCGTAATCCGATGAAATGCCGACCAAGGTTCCCAGATAGATCAGGACCGCGAAGATTGCGAGCGCGATCACGAGGTCGAGAAAGCTGAAGGGCATCTTCAATGGCTCCCCCGTGCCCTCGAACGCGAAGCCCTCGATGAACACGAGCAGGCCCAGGAAAACGAGCAGGCCCCCGAGCACGAACGGGAAATAGGCCGGCCCCATGCGCACGGCCGTGCCCATCTGATAGAACGCTAATGCCCAGATCGCGAAGAACAGGCCGGTGCCGATAAACATCAGCCCCGCCCAAAACTCCTTGGGACTCTTGATCCTCATTGATCTCCTCCTGCGATGCCGCCCCCCAGGGCGATCTTGTGCGCGCAAAAGTGTAGCATGCGCTTCGAAGTCAACACCTTGCGTTTCCAGTCAGGCTGGGCGCCTCGCTGCCGCGATCCTCGCACTGGCGCTTGCCGGATGCGGCGAGCGCCCCAAGCTGGAGCATCTGGCGAGCGATGCCGTGGTGCTCGCATTCGGCGACAGCCTCACCTACGGCACCGGCGCAGCAGAGGACGAGAGCTACCCGGCGCAGCTCGAACGCCTCATCGGGCGGCGCGTGGTGCGAGCGGGCGTGCCCGGCGAAGTCAGCGCGCAGGCGCTCGAGCGGCTGCCGCGAGCGCTCGACGAGCATTCGCCCCGGCTCGTGCTGCTGTGCATCGGAGGCAACGATTTCCTGCGACGCCTCGGAACGGCGCAGGCCGAGGCGAACGTGCGCGCCATGGTGAAGCTCGCACGCGAGCGCGGCGTCGATGTCGTGCTGATCGGGACACCGGAACCCGGCCTGACCCTGACCCCACCCGCTTTTTTCGCCGCCATCGCGGCGGATTTCCGCTTGCCGTATGAGGACACGGCCATGACCCAGGTCCTCAGGGACAGCGCGCTCAAGTCCGATCCGATCCATCCGAACGCTCGCGGCTACCGCGTCATCGCCGAACGCCTGGCCGAACGGCTGAAGCGAAGCGGAGCCATCTGAGCCGTTCCAGGTCTTCCGGCCGGTCGACATCCCAGACTTGCTCGAGCGCCCGCCACCGGTATCCCAGCGAAACAAGTTTTCGCAATGTCGTCTCGTAGACGTCGGACCCGCCCCACGCGACACCGCTGAAAAGAAGCGGCGAAACGCGCTTCGCGCCGATCAGCGCGTAGCCGCCGTCTTCCGCCGGCGCGAGCACCACGTCGCAGCCGCCGGCGAGCCAGCGAGCCGCGCGGCGCAGGTCGCGCGGACGCAGCGCCGGGCAGTCGGCGCCGATGATGATGGCGCCGCGGTGGCGGCGCAGCGCGCGCGCCAGGGCGTGGTGCATCCGTTCTCCGAGGTCGGCGCCGCGCTGCTTCGAGGTGTCGTAGAACTCGACCGGGCCGCACGCCGCTGCCCGCGCCGTGAGCAGCGCATGGCGAGTGAGGCGCGCATGCAGCCGTGCCGCGCGCCATTCGCCCAGGCGCGGCACGAGCCGTGTCTTCACGCGCCCTGGCACGGCGGCGCGCGAGAACACGAGCACCGCGGCGTCAAGGTTCGTAGAGGCGTGCAAGGCGCTCCGGTCGCGCGCCGAGGTAGTAGAGCAGCCGCAACCGCCACATGAGCACGACGGTGCGCAGCACGCCGCGCGTCTCCCAGCGCCGGCCCGAGGTCCGCACCCGCTCGCGCAGGCAGGCCGGCGCGCCGCGGCGCTTCATTTCGCGGCTGAAGGCGATGTCCTCCATCAGCGCGATCGGCGCGAATCCGGGAAACGCGTCGCGCCGCACGAAGATCGCCTGGTCGCCGGTGGCGATGCCCGAAAGCCGCGAGCGCAGGTTCATCGCGCAGGCCACCACCTTCAGGGCCCGATGGCGACTCTCGATCTCGACGTCGAAGCGCCCCCACAGATGGTGCATTAGCGCATCTCTTATGAGAATTTCACCATCGGGGGGCAGGCGCGTGTCGGCGTGCAGGAAAAGCAGCGCGTCGCCGGACGCATGGTGCGCCCCGGCATTCATCTGCACCGCGCGTCCGCGCGCGGCCGAAACGACCCGGTCGCACAGCGGCTCGGCAAGCTCGCGGGTGCGGTCGGAGCTGCCGCCGTCGACGACGATCACCTCGCAGCCGCGCCGCCGCAGCGCGGCAAGCGCCTGCAGCGCAGCGTCGATGCGCTCGGCCTCGTTCAGCGCAGGAATGACGATCGAGAGCTTCAGCCCCGCATCCACGCGTGATAGCGCTCCAGCCCGCGCAGCACGCGCTCGGGCGCATGCGCCTTCTTCCAGACCCCGGCGGCGTACTTGTTCGCCTCGGCCAGGGTCGGATAGATGTGGATCGTGCCGAGGATCTTGTTCAGGCCGACGCGATGCTTCATCGCGGCGATCAGCTCGACGATCAGTTCGCCCGCGTGCTCGGCGACGATGGTCGCGCCCAAGATCCGGTCCTTGCCCGGAACGGTCAGCACTTTCACCATGCCGTAGCCCGCTTCGTCGGCGATCGCGCGGTCGAGCCCATCGATACCGTAGACCGTGGTCTCGTAGGCGATGTTCTGCGCTTTTGCGTCGGTTTCGTTCAGCCCGACGCGGGCGATCTCCGGATCGGTGAAGGTGGCCCACGGAATCACCGAATAGTCGACGCGGAATTTGCGCACACCACCGAAGAGCGCGTTGACTGCGGCGAACCAGGCCTGGTGCGAAGCGGTGTGGGTGAACTGGTAGGGACCGGCGACGTCGCCGCAGGCGTAGATGTTCGGGTACAGCGTCTGCAGGTATTCGTTGGTCTCTACGGTGCGCGCCGCGGTGACCGGGATGCCGAGCGCCTCCAGCCCGAACCCCGCGGTGTTCGGAATGCGCCCGACCGCGCACAGCAGGGCGTCGAACTCGACCCGCTTCTCGTGTCCGGCGTGCTCGCAGACGAGCACCTGCGGGCCCTCGCAGCGCACCGCGCGGTGCCCGGTGAGGACCTCGATGCCTTCGTCGACGAAGCGGCCGCGCACCATTTCCGAGACGTCGGGGTCCTCGCGCGCAAGGAGGCGCGGCAGCATTTCCACCTGCGTGACCTTGGAGCCGAACCGGCAGAAGGCCTGGGCAAGCTCGCAGCCGACTGGCCCGCCGCCCAGCACCACCAGGCGCGGCGGCAGCTCGCGCAGCGACCACAGGTTGTCCGAGGTGAGCACCATCGCCGCTTCGATCCCGGGAATGGGCGGCACGATCGGACGCGCGCCCGCGGCGATGACGATGCTCCTGGTGGTGAGGGCCCTGCCGTCGACTTCCACGGTCCAGGGCGAGGTGATGCGCGCTTCGCCACGAATGCACTCGACCCCAAGGCTCTCGTAGCGCTCGACCGAGTCGTGGGGCTCCACGGTCCGGATCACGCGCTGGACCCGGTCCATCACGTCGGCGAAGTCGAACTCGGCGCTCGCCTGGCGGATGCCGTACTTCTGCGCGTTCCTGATCTGCCAGGCGAGCTTGGCCGAGCGCAGCAGCGCCTTGGAGGGCACGCAGCCAGTGTTGAGGCAGTCGCCGCCCATGCGGTGCTTCTCGACCAGGGTGACCTTCGCGCGCACCGCGGCGGCGATGTAGGCCGACACCAGGCCGGCGGACCCGGCCCCGATCACCACGAGATTGCGCTCGAAGCGCGCCGGCCGCTGCCAGCGCGCGTAGACCCGGCGCGCCTTGTAGGCATCGAGGACCTTCTTCGCCGCGAGCGGAAAGAGCCCGAGCGCGAGCAGGGCGCCGATCAGGCCCGGCGAGAGCACGTCCCGCAGGGAGCCGATCGCGCCGAGCTGCGTGCCGGCGTAAACGTAGACCAGCGTGCCGGCGAGCATCCCGAGCTGGCTCACCCAATAGAACGTGGGCGCGTGCATCCGCGTGAGCCCCATCGCCAGGTTGATGACGAAGAACGGCACCGCCGGGATGAGCCGCAGGGTGAAGAGATAGAAGCCGCCCTCCTTTTCCACGCCGCGGTCGATTGCGCGGAGCTGCGCGCCGTAGGTTCGCCGCACCCAATCCCGCAGCAAGAAGCGCGAGGCCAGGAAGGCGATGGTGGCGCCGATGGAGGAGGCGAACGAGACGAGCAGCGTTCCCCACAGCAGGCCGAAAAGCGCGCCGGCGGCGAGCGTGAGCAGCGTTGCGCCGGGTAGCGACAGTCCGGTCACGGCGACGTACGCGGCGAAAAACGCGGCCGCCGAGCCTGCCGGGTGGGCCGCGCGCCAGTCCTGCAGCGCCGCCTGCTGGGCCTTCAGGTTGTCGAGGGAGAGGTAGCGATGCCCGCCGGCGGCGAAGAACAAGGCCGCCGCGGCTGCGACCAGCAGCACGACGACAAGCCGGCCACGGCTCACGGGGCCTGGACGATCCCTGGCGTGCGCTGGGGCGGCTCGTCGATGAGATCGAGCAGCTTCCCGCTGGTCGCGCGCAGGCGCTGGGACAGCATGAGCACCAGCTCCATCAGGAGCTTCGCGCCGAGGAGCGGCTGCTCGACGATGATGCGCGCGAGGTTCTCGCGGTTGAGCACCGCCACCAGCGTCGGCTCGACCGCCACGCAGGTGGCGAAGCGCGGCTCGCCGTCGATCATCGACATCTCGCCGAGCGTGCGCCCGGGCTCGACCTGGGCGATGAGCTGCGGCGTGTTCCACCGGTCGCGCTTCGCCACGTCGACGCGCCCCTCGATCACCAGCATCATCAGGTCGCCGCCCTCGCCCTCGCGGATCATCTCCACGCCGGGCTGCACCCGGTACACCTCCATGAAATGCGCGAGCAGGCGCACCTCGCCGTGCGAGAAGTTCTCGAGCAGCGGGCATTTCGGGATGAGCGAGTGGATCCGGCCGGCGAAGCGGATCGCATCGCCCATGTACTCGAGGCCCGCTAGCTGCTGCGCCGGTTCTGCCATGCTGCCCGGCATTATGCCGAAGTTTCTATTGGCGTCGTTTTCTGACCGCCTCCGCGAGATCGGCAAGCAGCGCGGTTGAATCGCTCCACCCCAGGCAGGCATCGGTGATGCTTCGGCCGAATTCGAGCGGCTTGCCCGGCTCGAGCTCCTGGCGGCCTTCGACGAGGTGCGACTCGACCATCACGCCGACGATGCGCCGCTCGCCCGCGGCGAGCTGCGCGCCGATCTCGCGCGCCACGTCCATCTGGCGCTTGTACTGCTTCTCGGCGTTGGCGTGGGAGCAGTCGATCATCAGGCGCTGCTGCAGCTTCGCCTTGGAGAGCTCCTGGCACGCGGCCGCGACGCTCGCGGCGTCGTAGTTCGGGCTCTTGCCGCCGCGCAGGATGATGTGGCAGTCGTCGTTGCCGCGCGTCTCGACGATCGCCACCTGGCCGCTCTTGTGGACCGAAAGGAAGTGGTGCTTCTGGCGCGCCGCGAGCAGCGCGTCGATCGCGATCTTCACGTTGCCGTCGGTGCCGTTCTTGAATCCCACCGGCGCCGAAAGGCCCGACGCGAGCTCGCGATGCACCTGGCTCTCGGTGGTGCGCGCGCCGATCGCGCCCCAGGATACGGTGTCGCCGATGTACTGCGGCGAGATCACGTCGAGGAACTCGCAGCCCGCCGGCACGCCGGCCTGGTTGATGCGGACCAGCAGGTCGCGCGCGATGCGCAGCCCCTCGTTGATGCGGAAGCTGCCGTTGAGATAGGGATCGTTGATGAGCCCCTTCCAGCCCACCGTGGTGCGCGGCTTCTCGAAGTAGACCCGCATCAGGATTTCGAGGTCGTCCCGATGGCGCGCTCTCTCCTGAAAAAGCTTTTCCGCGTAGGCGAGCGCCGCGGCCGGATCGTGGATCGAGCAGGGGCCGATCACCACCAGCAGGCGGTCGGAGCGGCCGTGCAGGATGTCGCGCACCCGCCGGCGCGTGTCGGTCACGAGCGCTTCGACCGGCGTGCCCTGGATCGGGAAGAAGCGGATCAGATGCTCCGGCGGCGGCAGCGGCACGATGTTCTCGATGCGCTCGTCGTCGGTGAGCGAGGTCCTGTCGGCGGGAACGTAGTGCTCGGCGGGGCGGGTCATGGTTTCACCTTGGCAAAAAAAAACCGCCAGGCTTTCGGCTGGCGGTTTTTTGGATTCGGTTCGGTTCGAGCTTAGCCGGTCCCTTCCGCCAGCAGGCAGGGGAAATAAAAGAAGCCGCAAAAGAAACCGCAGAAGAACCGGTTCGTCACGGGTGCATTGAACCACAACCCTATTTCGGCCACAACACCATTTGGGTGCAGCGGAAGAGCGCGAGCCTCGTTTCGGTGCCCTCGAGCGTCACCTCGGCATCCCAGACCTGGGTGGTGCGGCCGAGGTGGACCGGCTTCGCCAGGCATACGATCACGCCCTCGCGCGCCGTGCCGAGGAAGTTCGCCTTCAGCTCGAGGGTCGTGAAGCCGCTCGCCCCCTGCGGCAGGTGCGCGACGCAGCCGTAGCCGCAGCTCGTGTCGGCGAGCGCGATGACCGAGGCGGCGTGCAAGAAGCCATTCGGCGCCATGACTTCGAGGCGCACCGCCATCCGGCTGCGCACCGTCCTGGGAGCGACTTCGAGAATTTCGACACCCGCAAGACCGGGCAAATGTCCTGCGCTGCGCCGGTTGAACTGCTCGGCGGTCATCTGAGGACGCCAGGAAGACGTTTTAGTAGTCATGTCGGCGCAAGGAAAATTAGCAGTCGAGGGCGCACTTTGCCAGGCGCGGGGTTTGCTTGATGCACGGCGTCATGCTAGCGTTTTCACTGGGCGCGGATTCACCGGCGATAAAAAAGGAAGGTAGGCCACAAATGTCGGCAAGCGTGTCTATTCCGATCGCAGGCTTCAAGGACGTCTACGACGTCGCGGGCGTCGAAAAAGCGCTGCACGAGCTTCCCGCCTCGGCGAACGAAGCGCTGCGCGCGGTGTACGAGAAGATGCTGCGCCTGGGCGGCCAGCGCTTCACCGTCAAGCCCTCGGCGCTCCCCGAGATGGACGCCCTGTTCGACGAGCTGCCGAACTTCACCGAGGTGCTCGAGGACATCCGCAGGCACCTCGCGCTGTGCATCGACTCGAACGACTGCGTCGAGGTGCCGCCGATGCTGCTGCTCGGGGCGCCCGGCATCGGCAAGACCCACTTCGCGCGCAAGCTGTCGCAGCTCCTCGGCACCGGCTTCGGCTTCGTGCCGATGAGCTCGCTCACCGCGGGCTGGGTGCTTTCGGGCGCCTCCTCGCAATGGAAGAACGCGAAGCCGGGCAAGGTGTTCGATACCTTCCTGAACGGCGAATACGCGAATCCGGTGATCGTGGTCGACGAGATCGACAAGGCGAGCTCCGATGGCCAGTACGACCCGCTCGGTGCGCTCTACGAGCTGCTGGAAGTCGAGACCTCGACGCGGTTCGTGGACGAGTTCGTCGAGCTGCCGATCGACGCTTCGGGCGCGGTATGGCTCGCCACCGCGAACGACCCCTCGCGCATCCCGGAACCGCTGGTGAACCGCCTCACGGTGTACGAGATCGAAGCACCGGACGAGGCGGGGTCGCTCCGCATCGCGCGCACCATCTACGGCG
>DASYPG010000312.1:0-6979 GCA_036006885.1 Burkholderiales bacterium
CTCGGCGGCAAGCTGCGGCGGCTTGCCGGCCGGCGCGATGAGCCTGCCCTTCGCCGCCGGCACCACGGCGCCGACGTTACCTTCGAAATCGCCTTCGACCGCGCTCTTGCCGTCGGTGCGCAGCTTCGCCCGCAGCGTCGCGGCCGGGACATCCTTGTCGACGACCAGGGCCTCCAGCGCGATCGCGGCGCGCGCCGCAAGATCGGCGTAGTCAACGCGCGCCTCGACCGACAGGCGCTTCCACAGGTTGGCGGCGCTCGACAGCTCGAGCTGGACACCCGTGTCGTCGGTGCGCGCATCCGCGCGCAGGTCGCGCAAGCTGAAACCCGGGCCGATCTCGACCGTGGCCTCCTCGAGCCTGAACGCGGTGTCGGGGGCGAACTCGCGCAGCAGGTCGGCGGCCGGCTCCATCGCCGCGCGATACGCACTCACGGCATCGAACGGTACAGCGCTGCCTGAGCCGTCGCCGCCGCTCGCGGCGACCCGGATGGCCGGCTTCTTGACGGTCAGAGAGGAAATTTCCACCCCGCCGCGGAGAAGCGGCCACCACCGCAGATACACATTGACGTCGTCCGCGCTCGCGGCGAGCTTGCCGGGAACTTCGAGCCGCAGCTTGCGCAATTCGCCGTGCGGCACGGGCAGGAGCGCGACCTCGAGCGCCTCCCAGGTGACCTGCCCCTGCAGCGCCTGCGACAGCCGCTGCTGGATCCCGGCCTGGACCGCGGGCCGGTCGATAAACGCCGGGCCGAGCAGGACCACGGCCAGCACCGCGGCCAGGACGATCGCCCCGACGGCGTAGGCCGCGCGTTTCATGCCGCCCTAGAAGCTCATTGTTCCTTCAGAACTTGGTTCCGAAATCGATGCGGAACTGGGTCACCGCCGACGAGCCGTAGCTTCCGCCGAAATCGATCCACTGCTGATTCACCACGGCCCGGAACAGTCCGCGCCCGTAGTCGTAGCGCACCCCGGCGCCGAGGTTATAGCTAAATTTGGTCGTATCGTGCGTCGGCGTGGCCGTCCCGCAGTAGCTGCCATACCACGGGTAGTACCAGCAGAAGCTCTCCGGCAGGCCGGACGGGATGTTGGTGTCGACCCAGGTCCAGCCGAGCCCGCCCGTGACGAGGGGCGAGAACGCGGCGCTCGAGAAGTTGTAGCTGCCCAAGAAGCGGATCGTGCGCGACTCGACCGTGCCGTTGATGTTGCCCGCGAAGTTGGTGTTTCCAGCACCTGGCTGCACCGTCGCGCGGTAGTCCTGATTGCTCCACTCGATTTCGACCCCGGCGGTGACATGGGGGTTGACGTTGCGCGCCCATCCGAAGAGGAGGCCGTACCCGGTGTCCGTGTGCGCGCTGCTGCCGCCTTGGAACGAATAGCTCTTTCCGTCGGTGAACACCGGCGCGAGGTAAATCTCGTTCTTCCCCGCGCGCTGCGAAGATTGCGCCAGGGCGAGGGTCGGCGCCGCCGCGATCAACATGGCGATCCAGGCAAGTCTTTTCATCATGGTGGGCATGCCCCAGGTTGGGATTTCGCCCAAGATAGTCGCGTGCCGCCGCGTCCGATATTGGACGTTGGGCCTACACCGGCCTGCCGCCCGGGATCGCGTTGGCAGGACACGCCCGACCTACTGGCTGAGTACCTGCCTCGCGTTCAGCGCCTGCAGCGGCCGGTTATTCGGGAAACCTACGGCTTTGGTGAACGCGTCGATCTGCGCTTTGGATGCGGTCACCGGCTTCTGAACGACCAGCCAGCGAACGCCCTCGGAGCACGGCGGCGTCGTCAGCGAGCCGGTGAACCTGTAGTAATGGCGTTCGGCGGGCAGCATCCCTGCCGCGCTCAGCGGGTGTGTCAGCGCATTCGTCTCACCTTCCTTGCCGGGCATCATCTTCCACAAGGAGGCGAGGAGCGGGTTGGCCGGCCCTTCGCTGAACATGACTGCGACCACGGCAAGGTTGCCGTCCTTGTCCGCGTGCACGAGGTGGGCTTCCAGCGGGAAGTGCTTTCCGTTAAATGTGTTCTCGCTCGGCGCGTGGAAGTGAAACTGCTCCAGCTCGAAGCTGCGATCGTCGACCGTCACAGAGCTGCCCGGCTGGTAGTTGACCTGAACGGTGTGGCCGTTGTTCAGGATCTCGGTCGTGCCCTTCTTGTAGTGGAAGTGGACAGGCTTCAGGTGGTCCTTCGTGGGTTTGCCGAGGTCGATCGGCGATTGGCTCTTGCCGGTTGCGCAGGTGGCGAACTCGGGATCGAGCTCGCCCCAGTGTTCCGGTGCGCCTTCGCCGCTGTAGCCCCAGTGGTGGTGTTGCGCCAGCGCGGGATTCATCGCGGCCAGCGTCAGGCACGCTGTGGCGGCCGCGGCAATCTTGCGGTTCATCGTGGCTCTCCTTCTTTGGCCAAATCGGTCCAGGCTCAGTCCGGCGGCTCGGTACGCCAGCTCGCCGGGTCGGCGCCCATCTTCTCGCCGAGGTCGGCGAGCGCGTTCATCACTTCCTTCTGGAACGTGCCCGGCACCGACGGCACGAATGACTCGGGCACCGACATGACGCGCACCTCTACGTCCACCTTTTGCTTGAGCCGGATCAGCTCTGCGCGCGAAAAAAGGTGCCGCATGGCGCTCACGGTCCCGGTCTGCGTCGCCATGATGGTCGCGCGCGACATGATGTCGGGCCAGTGCGCCGCCGTGACCTGCGGCGGGAAGCGGAACTGGTTGTTGAAGATGACCCAGTAGCGAATGCGCGGCAGCGGCGTGCTCGGATTGCGCTTGCGCCAAAGCACCGCAAGGCTGTCGGTCTCGTCGATGCGCCCGCCATAGAGGATGTTGCCGGTGATGGCGCCGTCTACGTAGAGAAAAGTGCCGATCTCGCGCGCCGGGAACACCGCGGGGATGCCGGCGCTCGCGAGCAGGATGCTCTGCACGCGGCCGGGGTCGCTGCCGGCGAGCTCGGTGCGCGCCTCGGCGATGATGTCCCAGGGGCGGCTGTCGCCCAGGTCGATGTTCGTGGTATTGACGACGAGCGCGCGGCCGCTCGCCCCTTCTGCGGCGATGCGCTCGAGCATCGGCCGGTCGAGGCTCTCGCGCATCTCGCGCTCGAGACCCGGCAGTGCGAAGAACGACGGGTTGCTCGGCCAGAAGAACACCAGCCCGCGCGACTGGGTCCAGTCCGCCTTCGGGTTGCGGTAGAGCCGCACGATGCGCTCGATCGCGTCGTCGTCGCCGAGGAAAGCGAACGGCGCGATCATCGCCCCGGTGCTGACGCCGGTCACGACGTCGAACTGCGGCCGCGCCAGATCGCCCTTGACTTGGCCCCATCCCTTCAGGACGCCCGCGCCGAAGGCGCCCCAATCGCCGCCGCCCGAGATGACCAGCGCGTCGATCGTCGGCCGCGGGCCGCCCGGCTTGGCGGCCTTCACCTTGCGTTCGGCCCGTTGCACCAGTTGCTCGCTCAGCTGGCGCGCGGAATTCGCGCGCGCGAGGTCGTCGGCGGCGCGCGCCGCAAAGAGGTCCTCAGTCGTGCGCGGCGCGCGTTCGGGCTCGCTGGCGCAGCCGGCAATGCAGACGCCGATGAGTGCGCTTTTCAGGAAACGGAACTTCATTTGACACTCCCACAATAGCCACGCCCGGGCGCGGCCGGTATTGGACCTTGGTCCTAGCTCACCGGGATGGTGAGCATGTTGTCGCCGCGAAGGACGTTGATCTGCACGCCGCCGCGAATCTTGAGCGCCGCGGCGAGTTCTTTCACCGAGCTGACGCGCCGGGCGTTGACGCCGACGATCAGGTCGCCGGCGCGCAGGCCGTGGCGGTAGGCCGGAGATTCGGGCTTGACCGCGGTCACCAGCACGGCGCGGTCGCGCCCCGGCAAGCCGCTCTTCGACACTTCCTGGAACACCGCACCGGCGAGCTCCTGCACCGCCTCGCCGCCGCTCGCGCGGCTCTCGATCGCGCCGATCTGAGCTTTGAGCGTGCGCTTCTCGTCGCCGCGCTGCACCTGCAGGTCGACGGTGTCGCCGACCGGCACGATGCTCAGCCGCGCGCGCAGCTCGGCCGCGCCGCGCACGGGGCGACCGTTCAGCGCTACGACCACGTCGCCCTTTTGGAGGCCGGCCTGCGAAGCGGGCGAATTGGCCTGCACGTCGGCGAGGGCGGCACCTTCCCCGCCGACGACGTCGCTCATGCTGACTCCCAGGCGCCCTCGCTTGACTTCGCCGTACTTGATGAGCTGCTCCATCACGGCGCGCGCAATGACCCCGGGAACCGCAAAGCCGATGCCGACGTTGCCGCCGGAGGGGCCGATGATCGCCGTGTTGATGCCGATGAGCTCGCCCCTGAGGTTGACGAGCGCCCCGCCGGAGTTGCCGGGATTGATCGAGGCGTCGGTCTGGATGAAGTGCTCATAGCCTTCCATCGACAGGCCGCTTCGGCCGAGCGCCGAGACGATGCCCGAGGTGGCCGTCTGGCCCAGGCCGAACGGATTGCCGATCGCGATCAGGAAGTCGCCGACCTGCAGCGCGTCGGAATCGCCGAACTTCACGTCGACCAGGTTCTGCGGGTCCACCCGCACCACGGCGATGTCGGTGCCCGGGTCGGCGCCGACGAGCTTCGCCGGCAGCCTGCGGTTGTCCTTCAGCGTGACCAGCACCTCGCGCGCATCCTTGACCACGTGCGCATTGGTCATCACGTAGCCGTTCTTCGCGTCGACGATCACGCCCGAGCCCGCGGCGATCTGCGGCTCGGCCTGTCCCGGCCCGCCGAAGAAGCGGCGGAAGAACGGATCGCGCATGAGCGGGTTCTGCTCCTCGGGGCTCCTCTGCAGGACGGCGATGTTCACCACCGCCGGCGTCACCTTCTCGAGGATCGGCGCGAGCGTCGGCAATCCGTCGCGCAGCGGCGTGCCCGAAGGAATCTGCGCCGTGGCACCGTCGGCCACGAAGGCGAGCACGAACGAGAAAAGAAACCGGGTCACCAGCGGTGGGTCAGGCTGAGGAGCAGGCCGTAGCGCTGCGATTCCAGCTCGGTGAGCTTTAACTTGAAGCCGGCCTGCGTGTGCTCGCCGTCCGTCGCGCGCAGCCACCAGTAGCGCAAACCCGCGCCGACCTCCCAATCGCGCTGCACGGCGTGGCGCACTTCAAGGTCGAGTTGAAGCCCGTAACCGTCCCCATTGGAGTGGATGTTCGGCGCGGGACCGAGATCGCCGGGGCTCTGACGCAGCCAGTGGCTGTCCTCATTGCGCACATGCGCATAAGGCACGAGCGCCGCGTCGAGCCGGATCCGTGTGGGCGCGCTCAGGTTCCACTCCCCGGCGAAGCCCACGCGCAATCCTTGCCATGTCGCCTCGTTGCTGATCACCAGCAGCGAGTCCGGTGCCGCGCGGCCGACGGGTGGAACCGTGGATACGATCCCATATGCGTCCAAGCGCTCGAACCAATAGCTGTAGCCGACGAAAAGACCCGCGGTGCCGTTGCGGAAGCGCCAGACGTCTCCGCCCGCATCAATGGTGAAATAGGTCAGCGCATCGGCCTTGACCGTGGAAGTCGTATCGCCGACTTTTACCTGGCCGCGGTTGAAGTCCTCGTCGCGCAGCGCTCCGCTCTTGATGCCGCCGAAGCCCAGATTGCCCTTCAAGTACCCGCCATTTTGGAGGTTTTTCCGCCCGTGCAGCTCCAGGGCGTGCGCCGTAAGGTCTTCGTAGGTCAGGGTCGAAGTCGGGTTGCCGAGCTGCGGAAACACCGTCTGCGCATTGTGGCTTCGGGTCGTCGTCCCCTGGCTGTACCAATAGCGCACGCCGAGCTCGTCGCCTTGCACCTGAGCCTGCGCGGCGAGGCTCACGCCGAAAAGCAGCAGGAACGAGACGAGACGCATGCCGTGGCAGTCTAGCCCAGCTGGCCGGCGCCGCCGTTTTGCGTCTGGTGCGTTCCACGCTAAACTGAAAGCTGGCAACTTTGAAAAGGAGGTGATCCCGTGAGAGACGACCAAGGCACAACCGGCCGGCAGGACTCTAACGATGGATCGTCGACCCGCGCAGTTCGGGGGCAATCCTAAGAACAGGAGTCCGGCCCGCATCTAGGCCGGCTGCCTAGCAGACGCCCCGGGCGCAAGCCTTGGGGCGTTTGTTTTTTCAGGGGCTAGAATAGTCCTCGCGTCGAGGAGGACGCGCCCATGCCACGCCATCGCGACTACGTTCCGCAGGGGGTCATCCCCGCGGTGCTGTTGCCCTTCCACGACGACCTGTCGATCGACGAAGCGGCTTACCGCGCGCACCTGCGCGACGTGGCCTCCGTCGCAGGGCTCGGCGCGATCACCACGAACGCGCACGCCTCCGAGGTGGCATCGTGCACCTTCGAGGAGCAGCGCCGGATCCTCGAGATCACGCAGGAGGAAATCGGCGCGCGCCTGCCGATCGTGAACGGCATCTACGCCGAGGGCTCGCTCGAAGCGCAGCGTCTCGCGCGGATGGCGGCCGCGGCAGGCGCTTCGGCGCTGCTCGTCTTCCCGTCGGGCATCTACACGTTCGGGCAGCGCCCGGAGATGGCGCTCGAGCACTTCCGGCGCATCGCCGAGGTCACCGACCTGCCGCTCATCGTGTTCGAGTACCCGCTCGCGGGCGGCCAGGGCTATCCCATGAGCACCCTCGAGCGCATCTGCGACGAAGTGACCACGGTGCGCGCGATCAAGGACTGGTGCGCGAGCCCGCTGCTGCACGAGCGGCACATCCGCGCGCTGCAGTCGCGCGCGCGGCCGGTGAACGTGCTCACCACGCACAGCTCCTGGCTCTTCAGCTCGCTCGTGCTCGGCTGCAAGGGGCTTCTTTCCGGCAGCGGCTCGGTGATCGCCGACTTGCAGGCGCAACTCTGGCGCGCGGTCCAGGCGAACGATCTGGCCACCGCGAGAGCGATCCACGAGCGCATCTATCCGACGGCCGAAGCGTTCTACGCCGAGCCCTTCGTCGACATGCACAACCGCATGAAGGAAGCGCTCGTGCTCCTCGGC
>DASYPG010000313.1:0-17466 GCA_036006885.1 Burkholderiales bacterium
AACTGTCATGATCCTAGGGTTAATTGTTTATACCGTCTGCTCAATCGCCTCATTGCGTAGCTGCCTAACTTTTAGTTGGAGCGAACGGGCGTCCAGCATCGCGCCTCTGACCAACCGCTGTGCGGCCCGCCGCTCAACAAGACGTTTAGGTGGCACATCCATCTCACCGGCATCTTCGTGCCGCGGGCGTGCCGGCGCCGATCGTCGCGCGAGCGCTATCGCAGCATTGGGGGTGGACAGCATGCGTATGGGCCAGGCGCAGTTCGCCGCCGATGTCCGTGCCGACTACGAGAAGTGGCGGCGCGTCGCGTGCGAGGGAAACATCTGGTGGACTGATTCGGGTCTACACTAGCCGGAGGAGGAGGAAACATGCGCACCTTGATCGCGGCCTACCTTCTCGCAGTCAGCACCTGCGTGCTCCCGCAGGCTTTTCCCTCGCGTCCGGTCCGCTTCATCTCCCCGTTCCCGCCCGGCGGCGCGGTCGACATTATCACGCGCATTACCGCGACGGGATTGCAGGAAGCCCTCGGCCAGCCAGTGGTCGTGGAAAACCGCTCCGGCGCCGGCGGCACGGTCGGCGCCGACGCGGCTGCGCGCGCGCCCGCCGACGGGTACACATTGCTTTCCGGCGGCATCGCGACGCACGGTATCGCGCCGGCGCTTTACAGCAAGCTCGGCTACGACGCGGTACGCGACTTCTCGCCGCTATCGATGATCGGCACCACGCCGAACGTGCTGATCGTGAACCCGGCGATGCAGGCGCGCAGCGTCGGCGAGTTCATCGCGCTAGCGAAAGCCGAGCAGCGCAAGCTCGACTACGGCTCGCCCGGCATCGGCACCTCGCCACAGCTCAGCATGGAGCTCTTTAAGCTGATGAGTGGCATCGAGCTCGTGCACATCCCGTACAAGGGCAACGCGCCCGCGATCGCCGACCTGCTCGGCGGCCAGCTGCCGGTGATGTTCGACAACCTGCCGGGCGCCATGGGCCACATCAAGGCGGGGCGCGTACGGGTGCTCGGCGTGAGCACCCTGGTGCGCCATCCGAGCCTGCCCGACGTGCCGACCATCGCGGAGAGCGGCCTGCCGGACTTCGAGGTGGTAGTGTGGTATGCGGTGTTCGCAGCGGGCGCGCCGCCCCCGCACGTGCTCGCGCGCCTCACCGCAGCGGCCAACCGCGCGGTCAGTTCGCCCGAGGTGCAGAAGAAGCTCTCCGAGGCCGGCGTCGATCCTGGCGCGTCGAGCCCTGACGATCTCGCGACGCGCGTGCGCACCGAGATGGCGAAGTGGGCGAAGGTGGTGAAGGATGCCGGCCTGCCGGTGCAGTGAGGCTCGCGCTCCTCGACGTCGCGCTGGTGGTACAGGCGGTCAACGCGCGACAACCTTGGATCGTGGCGCCGTGGTCTTGGCGCCAATGCACAGCTCAACGTATGAGCCAACACCTCGGGACATCCGGGCCGAGCCCATCAACACCGCTTTACGTCTTCTTGGAGTCGAGGCAAAGGACAATTCAGACGAATTCGATTCACTTACCCTCGGGCGCTTTCGAAGTGACTTCGACTGGATCGCCCAACCCACTTACGGCAAAGTCAGCTAACAACCCAGTCAACGCGGACGCGCGTGCGAGCGCCGTGCTTTGCTGCGGCTGTACGGCGCGCGCCGGTTACTGGGAACGTTCGGCGTCATGAAAAGTCGCCTTCTATGCTCGTTCGCACACTGCCGGAGGAACGCTGTGAGAAATATCGCTCGCCTGCTCGTGATGCTTGCACTCGCCGCGACCAGCGCCGCCTTGGCTCAAGGCTATCCGAACCGTCCCATCAAAGTGATCGTCCCTTGGCCGCCGGGCCAAACCACCGATATCGTGGCGCGGATGGTGTCGGAGAAGCTCGTGCCGGTACTCGGACAGCCGCTCATCATCGACAACCGGCCGGGCGCGGGCGGCTTGATCGGTACCGAGGCTGCTTCAAAGGCCGCCCCCGACGGCTACACGCTAATTGCGGGCTCGGTCGGCCCGATCTCGATCATGCCCAACGTGCAGAAGGTTCGCTACGACCCGCTCAAGGATTTTTCGCCAATCAGCCAGTTTACGAGCAACCCGTATGTGCTCGTCACGCATCCCTCATTCCCCGCTGCGAACGTGAAGGAGTTCATTTCGCTACTGCGCGCGAACCCCGACAAGTATTCGTACGCCTCCTCCGGCTCGGGCGCGATCAGCCACCTGATCTCGGAGGTGTTTCTGTCGATGGCGAGGATCACGGCGACGCACGTGCCCTACAAAGGCAGCGCGCAAGCGCTCACCGACGTCGTAGGCGGTCAGGTGACCTACGCCTTCGAGACCTCGGCCGCCGTCCTCGGCCACGTGAAAGCGGGGCGCCTCAAGGCCTTGGGCGTATCGAGCGCGAATCGCGCTATTGCCCTGCCGGAGCTGCCGACGATCGCCGAGGCGGGTGATCTTCCGGGCTTCGACATACGCGGTTGGATCGGTCTTCTCGCGCCTGCCGGGATGCCGCGTGAGCTGCGCATGCGGCTTGCGACCGAAAACCGCAAAATACTGCAGGCACCCGAGATGAGGGAGCGCTTCATCGCGCTCGGCCTCGAGCCAGCAGGTCTAATGCTTGACGAATTCGCCGACTTCCTCAAGAAACAAAACAACCGATACGCTTCGATCGCGAAGCAGGCGAACGTGAAAGCGGATTGAAGGTCCTATGGCATTTCGCCCGAGTGACGGCGAGCTCGATGCACTCAGGGTTGACGCCACCCCGCCCGCACTGCACCGGACGCGCGCAAAAGCAGCGCGCGCCGGTGACCGCGAACGTTTAGGCGTCATGCAATCACCCGGAGCCTTCCAATGACCCCCACCATTACCGCCTTTGAACAGTCCCCAGATCGCGGCAGGGGACTGGCGCGTGACATGCGCGTTCGCTGGGCGCTTGAAGAAGTGGGCCAGCCGTACGACGTTCGTCTTGTTTCGTTCAGTGAGATGAAGGAACCCGCGCATCGAGCGCTTCACCCTTTTGGGCAGATTCCGACCTATGAAGAAGGCGATCTTGCCCTGTTCGAGTCGGGGGCGATCGTGTTGCATATCGCGCAGCGCCATGCTGGCCTGCTGCCAGAAGATGCGAATGCCAGGGCGCGCGCGATCACTTGGATGTTTGCCGCGCTTAACACGGTGGAGCCGCCGCTCGTTGATCGCGGAATCGCCATGCTCCTGGAGCGCGACAAGCCCTGGTACGAGCAGCGCCTGCCTCTCGTCGAGGATCGCGCCCGTAAACCGCTGGGCGAACTTTCCAGTCGCCTTGGCGATGCCGAATGGCTCGAGGGTGCATTCAACGCGGGCGACCTTCTGATGGTGGCGGTTCTGTTCAGGTCGAAGGGATCGGGAATACTGGATGAATATCCGAACCTCTCCGCCTATGTCGCCCGCGGCGCAGCGCGCCCCGCCTTTAAGCGCGCTTTCGCCGCTCAATTGGCGGTTTTCACTGGCAGTCAACCGCGGGGGTACAGATAGATCGAGTAAACACTAGAGCAGCGCGCCGAACACCTTTTTGATGATCGCGGTGCCGGCGCCGACGGGGTCCTTGCGGATCGCCTTCTCCTCCTCGGCCACCATGACGAAGAGGCCGTCGAGCGCTTTCTGCGTGACGTACTCTTCGAGATTCGCGTCTTCCTTCTTTACCAGGCCGAGCGCGGCGGCCTTGTCGGCGTAGTCGTCGTACTGCTGGGCCAGGCCGACCTTTTCGGTCGAGCGCTGCACGATGGGCAGAAAGCGCTTGCGCAGCTGGCCCTCCGTGGTGCGGCGGAAGTACTCGGTGCCCGCGGTCTCCCCGCCCTGCAGGATGCCCTTGGCGTCCTGCAGCGTCATCTTGCGGACCGAGTCGACGAAGAGCTGCTTCGCCTCGGGAACCGCGGCCTCGGCCGCGCGGTTCATGCCGAGGATCAGCTCGTCGGCGTAGCGCCCGAGACCGAAGCGGCGCATGAGCTTCTCGGTGCGCTGCATGGACTCCGGCAGCGCGATCTTCACCTGCGGGTTGCCGAAGAAGCCGTCGGTGCGGCCAAGACGTGCCACCGCCGCGGTCGAGCCCTTTTCGAGCGCTGCTTTCAGGGCGGCGGTCGCCTCGCGGCTCGTGATGCCTTCGAGCTGGGCCTGCGCGGCCGCCGCGTATGCGAGCGCTGACATGCAACAGGCGAGAACCGCACTTCTCATCGCTGCGAGGCTACAGCCTATCCGGTTCTGCTGTTCGAGAACCAGCTCGGCCGCGCGAGCTCGACTACCTTGCTGTCGCCGCGCGACTTGAACTCCGGGTCGGCCCACTCGACGATCGGCATGAACTGGGCGCGCTCGGTCGCGGAAAGCGCGGGATCGAGCTCGAAGATGCCCAGGCCGCTCTCCGCGGCGTGAAGGAAGATCTCGGAATCCGAGAGGCGGGCCAGGAACGGCAGGCCGAGGGAGCTCAGGAAGCGCTCGAGCGGCTGGTATACCGGCGAGGAGCGTCGCACCCGGTTTGCGACCACGGCGAGCCGGATATTGCGGGTGCGCAGCCGCCCCATCACGAGCAGATCGCGCACGAAGTTCGCCGTGGCGTGGATGTCGATCGTCGAGGGCTGGACCGGAATGATGATGGAGTGAGCGCGAGCGAGCATTTCCTGCAGGAGCAGGCCCGAGGCGCCGGCAGGCCCGTCGATCACGAGCTGGCGTGTCCCCTCGGGCACGTGCATGCCGATGCTGCGCAGGCCCGTTTTCTGCGGCGCGGCATTGGCGCCGTGGATCTTGGGCGCGAGGTCGACGCGAAGCCGCAGCCAGTTGAGCGACGAGCCCTGCGGGTCGAAATCCATGACCGCGGTCGGGATCCGGTTCGCGGCGAAGTAGCTGGCGAGGTTGGTCGTGAGGGTGGTCTTGCCCGACCCGCCCTTCGAATTGATCACCAGAGTCGTGTTCATCTTCATGACCGGCGCTCCCCTCGGCCACCGATTCCGACTCTGGAAGGGTATGCAAGAACGCGCCGACGGGCAGTTAACTACTTCTCCTGCTGGCCGGTTCCACGCTTTCTGGCGGATCGCCGAGGGCTACCGGTGCCTACTACTGCCTGCAAATCTCGTCGGCTTCAGGCGACGCCGGCTTCATGCGCTTGGCGGTCGGCATGGTACGAGGAGCGCACCAGGGCGCCGACTGCGGCGTGCTTGAAGCCCAGACTCACCGCCTCGCGCTCGAAAACGGCAAAGGCTTGAGGCTCGACGTAGCGCTCGACCGGAAGATGGTGCGGCGAGGGCTGCAGGTATTGCCCGATCGTCAGCATGTCCACGTCGTGGGCGCGAAGATCGCGCATCACCTGGAGGATCTCCTCGTCGCCCTCGCCGAGGCCCACCATCAGCCCCGACTTCGTGGGCAGCGCCGGGTGAAGCTTCTTGAACGCCTGCAAGAGCTTCAGGGAATGCGCGTAATCGCCTCCGGGCCGGGCTTTGCGGTAGAGCCGCGGCACGGTCTCCAGGTTGTGGTTCAGTACGTCCGGAGGGGCGGTGGCGAGAATTTCGAGCGCGCGCTCCACGCGGCCGCGAAAATCCGGCACCAGGATCTCGATCGTCGTGGCCGGGGACTCTCGTCTCACTTCCGCGATGCAATCGACGAAATGCTGCGCCCCTCCGTCCCTCAGGTCGTCGCGGTCGACGCTCGTGATGACGACGTAGCTGAGCTTCAGCGCGGCGATGGTCTCGGCAAGGTGACGCGGCTCCTGCGCGTCGGGGGCAAGCGGCCGGCCATGCGCCACGTCGCAGAAAGGGCAGCGGCGCGTGCAGATGTCGCCCAAGATCATGAACGTCGCCGTGCCCTTGCCGAAGCACTCGCCGATGTTCGGGCAGGAGGCTTCCTCGCATACCGTGTGCAGGCCCTGCCGGCGCAGCACGTCCTTGATCTCGTAGAAGCGGGAATTGGGGCTCGCCGCCCGCACCCGGATCCAGGCGGGCTTGGGCAGCGGCGCACTGGGCACGATGCGGATCGTCTTGCGCGCGCCCTTTTCCTTGACCCCCGGCTCACGCATGCTCGATTTTCTCCGCAAGGAGCACGGCCAGGCGCTCGCCGAGCGTGGAGAGGGTCTCGTTCATCCCGATCGCCTTCGTTTGGGTCACGGCAAGACCGGGGTAGCCGCAGGGATCGATCAAAGAGAAGGGCGCGAGGTCCATGTCGACGTTGAGCGAGAGCCCATGATAGGCGCGGCCCTGGCGCACGCGAATGCCGAGCGCCGCGATCTTGGCGCCCTCGACGTAGACGCCGGGCGCGCCGGCGCGGCGCTCGCCGCGCCCCGCGAGGAGGTCGATGACGGCCTGCTCGAGGAGCGCCACGAACTGCCGCACCTTGATGCCGCGGCGCGCCAGGTCGACGAGCGCGTAGACGACGAGCTGACCAGGGCCGTGATAGGTGATGTCGCCTCCGCGGTCGGACCTGACGAGGGGAATGCCGTTCCCGACCGGCGCGTGCTGCGCCCCCTGCCCCAGCGTGTAGACCGGCGGGTGCTCGAGCAGCCACAGCTCATCCGCGGTTTCGCCGTTCCTTCTCGAGGTGAAATCCTTCATTGCCGCGAGCGTGGCCAGGTATTCGCCCCGGCCGAGCCGCCTGATAGTGATGGAATCGACGAGCGTCACAGCACCATCACCACCGACGGATGATCGCAAAGCTCGCGATAGAGTGCGTCGAGCTGCTCGCGCGAGGTGGCGCGCACCACGCACGTCACGCTCAGGTACTTGCCCTGCCGGCTGGGACGCATCTGCACCGTCGCCGGATCGAAGTCGCGTGCGTGCTTGAGCACGATGTCGGTCACGGCCTGCGCGAAGCCGCGCTCTTTCCTGCCCATCACTTTGATCGGAAAGTCGCATGGAAACGCGAGCACCGACTCGGGCACGGGCGGCCTCGCTAGGCGGACACCGCCTCCCGCTTTCCGGCGCGCATCACCTTCTGCTTGAAGTCCTGGTAGAGCTGGTACATGCGGGCAAACAGCGGCCCGGGCCGCCCGTCGCCGACCGCCACCGCGTCGAGCGACACGATCGGCAGCACCTCCTTCGACGACGAAGTGACCCAGATCTCGTCGGCCCCGCGCACCTCCGCCTCGGAAACCTCGCGCAGCTCGAGCGGCAGGCCCGCGCCCCGCGCAAGTTCGATCACCACGTCGTAGGTGATGCCGGGAAGGATGAGGCTTGTCTTGGGCGGCGAGAGGATCACGCCGCGCTTCACCACGAAGACGTTCGATGACGAAGCTTCGGTCAGCTTTCCGGCGCGGAACAGAATCGTCTCGGCGGCGTCGGCCTCGGCAGAGAGCTGGCGCAGCAGGCAGTTGCCGATGAGCGAGATCGATTTGATGTCGCAGCGCAGCCAGCGGTTGTCCTGCGCGCTCACGGCAGCCGCGCCCTTCTGAACCGTTTCCCTCGCTGGCGTGACCAGCGGGTTGGACATCCCGAACACCGTGGGCTCGGCGTCCTTCGGAAATGCGTGGTCGCGCCTGGCCACTCCGCGCGTGACCTGGAAGTACACGCCCTGGTCCTCGAACGGCTGGGCATCGACCAGCCGATAGATGATTTCGCGCCACTGCGCGCGGGCATAGGGGTTGCGGATCCTGGTTTCGGCGAGGCTGCGCTCCAGCCGGGCGAGGTGCTCGTCGAGCCTGAATGCCACGCGCGAGTACACCGGCACGAGCTCGTAGACACCGTCGCCGAAGATGAAGCCGCGGTCGAGCACCGGGACCTTCGCCTCTTCGAGCGGGAGATACCTGCCGTTCAGAAAAACCATGCCGGCTCCGCTACTTGATCCATAGGCGCAGTGTATCCCACGCGCGTCCGAAGATGCCGGCCACGCCCACCGCCTCGAGCGCCACGACCGGATACTCGCCGAGGGGCTTGCCGTCGTGCGTCACGCGCAACGTGCCGACGCGCTGGCCCTGGGCGACCGGCGCGAGGAGCGGCTGCTGCGTGAGCAACTCCGCCTTGAGCTTGTCGGCCTCGCCCTTCGGCACCGTGACGATCACGTCCGCCGGAAATCCCGTCTTCACTTCCGCGCTCGAGCCCTTCCACACTTCGATCGCCTTGACCGGCTGGTTCGCGGGATGCAGCCTCACGCTGTCGAAGAACTGGAAACCCCAGTTGAGCAGCTTCTGCGACTCCTGCGCGCGCGCAGCTTCCGATGTCGAGCCGAGCAGCACCGACAGCAGCCGGCGGCCGCCGCGGTTCGAGGAAGCGATCAGGCAATAGCCCGCGACCTCGGTATGCCCGGTCTTGACGCCGTCGACGCTCGGATCGAGCCACAGCAGCCGGTTGCGGTTTGCCTGGGTGATGTTGTTATAGCGGAACTCGCGCTGCGAATAGTACTGGCCGTACTCCTTGGGGAAGTCGCGGATCAGCGCTCCTGCCAGGAGATAAAGATCCTGCGCGCTGCTGTAGTGCTGCGGGTCGGGCAGACCGGTGGAATTCATGAACTTCGTGTTCTTCATGCCGATGCGCGCCGCTTCGCGGTTCATCAGTTGTACGAATACTTCCTCGGCCCCCGCGGCGGCCTCGGCGAGCGCGATGCAGGCGTCGTTTCCCGATTGCACGACCATGCCGCGGATGAGCTCTTCCACGCCTACCGGCTTGCGGGGCTGGACGAACATGCGCGAGCCGGGCGCGCGCCAGGCTCGCTCCGACACGTTCACCTGCTGGCTGAGCGTGAGCTTCTTGTCGCGCAGCGCCTGGAACACCACGTACGCGGTCATAAGCTTGGTGAGCGATGCCGGCTCGACCCGCTCGTCGGGCTTTTGCGCCAGCAGCACCTGGCCGCTCGACAAGTCGCCGACGACCCAGGAGCGACCGGCGATGGCGGGCGGCTGCGGCGCGGCCGCGTGCGCGAGGACGGGCAGAAGGAACAACAGCAGCCCGATCGTTTTCATTCAGCTCGCCAAAAACGCCGGTTTATCGCACCACGACGAGCGGCTTGAGATCGAGCTCGCCCGCGATGCGATCGGCCACCGAGCGCGCGTCCTCGCGCGTGCGATAAGGGCCGACGTTCAGGCGCCAGAGGTTTCCACTCAGGAGCACCTGCGCACCCTCCTGCAGCCACGCCAGCTCCCGGGTCAGCCGCGCGTGCAGCGATTCGGCGTTTTCGCGCGATGTGAAAGCGCCGACTTGCACATAGACGGCGCCCGCCTGCTCGCGCGCGGCCTGGACGCTCTCCAGCTCCACTTGCGCGCTGCCGGCCTGGATGTATCCCAGCCTGTAGGCCGCGGCGTACGACAGGTCGATGACGCGCGACGAGTGGAACGGGCCGCGGTCGTTCACGCGCACCACGACGCTGCGGCCGTTGGCGAGATTGGTCACCCTGACGTAGCTCGGGATCGGCAGCGTGGGATGCGCCGCCGTCATGGCGTACATGTCGTAGAGCTCGCCGCTCGCGGTCTTCTGTCCGTGAAAACGCCGACCGTACCAGCTTGCGACGCCGCGCTGCTTGAATCCCTGCGCGTCGGCGAGCGGCACATATTCCGTGCCGAACACCTTGTAGGGGCGATTGGCGTAGCGGTGCAGCGGCTCCGGCTTCGGCTCGGCATCGGGAATCTGCCCGAGGTTCGGGGGCGGCGCGCTGCCCGGACCGTCGTCCTTGTAGTAGCCGCCTTTTGCCTGCGACTGCCCGCCGGGCGGCGGCTTATCCGCGCTCGGCGGCGCGCTGGTGCAGGCCGCGGCGAAGAGCACGAGCACCGCGAGCGCGCGCTTCATGCCTCGTAGACGAGGTTCCCCGCCACCAGCGTGTAGCGCACGCGGCCGAAAAGCTCGTAGCCGAGAAACGGCGTGTTCTTGCCCTGGCTCTTCAGCGTCTGCGGGGTGACGTGGAACGCGGCGCGCGGATCGAAAATCGCGAGGTCGGCGGGCGCGCCCGGCACGATGCGGCCGGCGTCGAGGCCGAGGATCTTCGCCGGCTCGGTGGTGATCCTCGCGAGCGTGGCGGCGAGCGGCAGCTTGTGGGCGTCGCCCCACTTCAGCGCAAGCGGCAGCAGCAGCTCAAGCCCGGTCGCGCCCGGCTCGGCCTCGGCGAAGGGCAGGTGCTTGCCGTCCTCGTCGACCGGCGTGTGGTCGGACACGAGGCAGTCGACCACGCCCTCGACCACCGCGCGCGCCAGCGCGTCGCGATCGCGCTGGCTCCGCAGCGGCGGCTCCAGGCGGCATTGCGAGTCGAAGTAGCCGAGGTCCATGTCAGAGAGGTGCAGGTGGTGAATCGCCACGTCGCAGGTGAGGGGCAGCTTCTCCGCCTTGGCATTGCGCATGAGCTCCACGGCGCCCGCGGTCGACAGCCGGCACACGTGAACGCGCGCGCCCGTTGCGCGCGCCAGCTCGATCAGCGTAGCGAGCGCGATGGTTTCCGCAAAGGGAGGAATTCCGGGCAGGCCCAGCCGCGTCGCCATCTCGCCGTCGTGCGCCACGCCGCCCTTTGCCAGCGTGGCATCCTCCGCGCGCAGCCAGACCCTGTAGCCGAAAGTCGCGGCGTACTGAAGCGCGCGCCACAGCACTTGGTTGTCGGGCATGGCGGCGTTGCCCTGCGAGAACGCGACGCAGCCGGCATCGGTGAGCTGCCCCATCTCGGTGAGCGACTGGCCCTCCAGCTTGAGCGTGAGCGCGCCGATCGGATGCACGCGCGCACGCGCGAGCGCACGCGCGCGCCTGCGCAGCATGTCGACCAGGCCCGGCTCGTCGAGCGGCGGGTCGGTATCGGGGGGACAGGCGAGGCTCGTCACGCCGCCCGCCAGCGCGGCGTCGAGCTCGGATTCGAGCGTGGCCTTGTACTCGAACCCCGGCTCGCGCAGGCGAACGGCAAGATCGACGAAGCCCGGCGCCAGGACCAGGCCCTTCGCGTCGATGACGCGCTCGGGCCGGGCGAATTCCTCCGCGACCCTGCCGTCGGCGATGTAGACGTCGCCCACCCCGTCTCTGCCGCTCGCCGGGTCGACCACGCGTGCGTTGCGGATCTGGATGCGCATCAATTGCCCGCCACGATGCTCATCACCGCCATCCTCACCGCGATGCCGAACGTCACCTGCGGCAGGATCACCGAGTGCGGACCGTCGGCGACGGTCGAATCGATCTCCACGCCGCGGTTCATCGGTCCCGGGTGCATGACGATCGCGTCCGGGCGCGCCGCCGCGAGCTTCTCTTCGGTCAGGCCGTAGTGCTTGAAGAATTCCTGCGCCGAAGGCAGCAGCGCGCCCCGCATGCGCTCGTTCTGCAGCCGCAGCATCACCACCACGTCGCAGTCCTTGAGCCCGGCGCGCATGTCGTGGAACACGCGCACGCCCAGGCCTTCGACCCCGAGCGGCAGCAGCGTCTGCGGTCCGATCACCCGCACTTCGGGCACGCCGAGCGTGGTCAGGCCGTGGATCAGCGAGCGCGCCACGCGCGAGTGCAGGACGTCGCCGACGATCGCGACGATCAGCCGGGTGAAGTCCTTCTTGTAGTGGCGAATGGTGTAGAGGTCGAGCAGCCCCTGCGTGGGATGGGCATGGCGGCCGTCGCCGGCGTTCACCACGTGCTCGTGAGGCTTGACGTGGCGCGCGATGAGAAACGGCGCGCCCGACGAGGCGTGCCGCACCACGAAGATGTCGGCGTGCATGGCGGAGAGGTTCGCCACGGTGTCGAGCAGCGACTCTCCTTTGGTCGCCGAAGACACGGCGATGTTCAGGTTGATCACGTCCGCCGAGAGCCGCTTGGCGGCGATCTCGAAGGTGGTGCGCGTGCGCGTGGAGGGCTCGAAGAAGAGGTTGAACACGCTCTTGCCGCGCAGGAGCGGCACCTTCTTCACCTCGCGCTCGGTTACCCCGGCGAACGACTCGGCGGTGTCGAGGATCTGCACCAGGACCTCGCGCGGCAGGCCCTCGATCGACAGCAGGTGCTGCAGCTCGCCGTTGGCGTTGAGCTGCGGATTACGCTGCACGCTCGGACTCCAGGGCGAGCGCGAGCTTGCCGTTGTCGGCGCGCTGGAGCGCAAGGCGCATTCCCGCCGGCACTTCCACCTTGGCGCCGACGTGCTGCGCGCAGATCGGCAGCTGGCGCCCACCGCGGTCGGCGAGCACCACGAGCGAGATGCTCGCCGGCCGGCCGTAGTCGAACAGCTCGTTCATCGCGGCGCGCACCGTGCGGCCGCTGTAGAGCACGTCGTCGACCAGCAGCAGCTCGGCGCCGGTCACGTCGAACGGAATCTTGGTGCGCTTGGGGTCGTGCTTGAGGCCGCGCGCCGCGTAGTCGTCGCGGTAGAAGGCGATGTCCATCAACGCCAGCGGCGTCTTGAGGCCGAGCATCGAGTGCAGCCGTTCGGCGAGCCACGCGCCGCCGGTATACAGGCCGACCATCGCGCTCTTCGGTCCGATGCGCGGACCCAGCTCCGCGGCGAGCTGCGCGCAGAGCGCTTCGGCGTCAGGCAGCTTCATCGAAGTATTGCTCCAGGATGAGCTGCGCCGCGACCGAATCGATCTCGCCTTTCCCGGCACGGGTGCCGCGCAGGCGCGACGTGGCCTCGGTGGAGGAATAGCGTTCGTCTACGCGCGCCACCGGTAGCTTGAAGCGCCGCTCCAGCCGCCGCGCAAAGTCTTCGGCCTGGCGCGTCATCGCGTGCGCCTCGCCCTGCGTCGAGGTCGGCAGGCCCACGACCAGCGCGGCGGGCTGCCATTCCCGGATCAGCGGCTGGATCTGATCGAAGCGGGACACCGCCGGCAGCGGATGCGCGGTGCGCAGCTCGGGCTCGCCGACGGCGACTCCAATGCGCTTTAGACCGAAATCGAATGCGAGGACGGTGCGCGCGCCGCGCTCAGGCATGTCCCGCTTCATCCTGCAGCCGCGCGAAGTCGAGGCCGAGGAGCTCCATCGCCGCCGGCAGCCGCTCCTCGGCCGGCGTGTCGAAGAGAATGCCGTCGCGCGCCTCGACCGTGAGCCAGGCATTCTGCGACAGCTCGTGCTCGAGCTGGCCCGCGGACCAGCCCGCGTAGCCCAGCGTGACGAGGAGCTGGTGCGGGCCCTCGCCGCGGCCAACCGCTTCGAGGATGTCTTTCGAGGTGGTGAGGCCGATGTGGCCTCCAACTTTCAGCGTCGCCTGCCAGTTGCCGGCGGGCGCGTGCAGCACGAAGCCGCGGTCGGTCTGCACCGGGCCGCCGAAATAGACCGGCGCGTCGGCGCGCTCGCCGTCGCGCAGCGTGAGGCTCAGACGCTCGAACAGCGCCTGCAAAGTCAGGTCGATCGGACGGTTCACCACCAGGCCGAGCGCGCCCTGGTCGTTGTGCTCGCAGATGTACGTCAGCGTCTTCGCGAAGTACGGGTCCGCCATCTTGGGCATGGCGATCAGGAAGTGTTGCGTCAGGTTGATCGAAGACATGCGCGGCCCGCCCCTAAGTTTACTGCATGGAGGCTGTTGGAGCCGCCCCGGCGCGGAAAGTTTAGATCTCCACCATCTCGAAATCGTCCTTGCGCGCACCGCATTCCGGACAGGTCCAGTTCATCGGCACGTCTTCCCAGCGCGTGCCCGGCGCGATGCCCTCGTCGGGCAGGCCCGCGGCCTCGTCGTATACCCATCCGCAGATGAGGCACATCCACGTCTTGAACTGCGCCTGGTTCTCGGTGGTCATGCTCTGGTCGGAAAATGCGGGAAAAATGTGCGGCAGTAGTGCGGCAGTAGAATGCCCAGCGGAATATTAACCCATGTCCTCTCCTCCCCCGATCGTGCTCACCTTCGCCGGCAGCGATCCGACGGGCGGCGCCGGGCTGCAGGCCGATCTGCTCACTCTCGCGAGCATGGGCTGCCATCCTCTTTCCGTGGTGACCGCCCTCACCGTGCAGGACACGCACGGGGTCGCGTCGCTCGACGCGGTGGACGCAGCGCAGGTGCGCATGCAGGCGGAGCGGCTGCTCGCCGACACGCGGGTCGCCGCCATCAAGCTCGGCCTGCTCGGCTCCGTGGCCAACGTGCGGGCGGTCGCCGCGATCCTCGCCGAGCACTCGGAGATTCCGGTGGTGCTCGACCCGGTGTTCTCCTCGGGACGCGGCGACGTGCTCGCGACCGAGGAAGGGATCGCGGCATTGCGTGAGCTCATCGTTCCGCAGTCGACCGTGGTGACGCCGAACAGCATTGAAGCGCGCCGCCTGGCGAACGCGTCGTCGCTCGCGCAGTCGGCGCAGCGCCTGGTGGAGCGCGGAGCGGAGTACGTGCTTGTCACCGGCACGCACGAGCCGGGCAGCGAGGTGGTCAACACGCTTTACGACCGCGGCGGCGTGGTGCGCGAAGACCGCTGGCCGCGGCTGCCGGCGAGCTACCACGGCTCGGGCTGTACCCTCGCCTCGGCGATCGCGGCCGCGCTCGCGAACGGCCTCGGCGTGCCCGAGGCGGTGCGCGACGCGCAGGAGTTCACCTGGCAGACGCTGTCGAGCGGATTTCGCGTCGGCACCGGCCAGCTGATTCCGGACCGTTTCTTCTGGGCGCGCGAGACCCTGGCAGTCAAGTGAAGCTGCGCGGACTGTACGCGATCACGCCCGAGGCGGCCGACACCGTGGAGAAGGTGCGCCTCGCGCTCGAAGGCGGCGTGGCGCTGCTGCAATACCGGCGCAAGCGGCGCGACCTCGGCGAGGCGCGCGCGGTGGCCGCGCTGGCGCGCCGTCACGGGGTGCCGCTCATCGTCAACGACGACATCGAGCTCGCGCTCGAGCTCGACGCCGACGGCGTGCACCTGGGGCGCGACGACGGCGAGCTCGGCGCGGCGCGCGCGCGGCTCGGGGACAGGATCCTTGGCGCCTCGTGCTACGACGACCCCGAGCTCGCGCGCCGGGCGGTCGCAGCCGGCGCAGACTACGTCGCCTTCGGCAGCGTCTTCGCTTCGCCCACCAAGCCTGCCGCGGTACGCGCGCCGCTCGCGCTCTTCGCGACGAGGCTCGGCGTGCCGCTCTGCGCGATCGGCGGCATCACGCTGGAGAACGCGCCGCGCGCGCTCGGGGCGGGAGCGGACCTGCTCGCGGTGGTGTCCGACCTCTTCGACGCGCCCGATATTCGCGCCCGGGCCGCGCAATACCAGGGGCTCTTCGCATGAAAAACCAGGAACTCTTCGAGCGTGCGCAGCGGCACATCCCGGCGGGCGTGAATTCGCCGGTGCGCGCCTTTCGCGCCGTCGGCGGGACGCCGCCCTTCTTCGAGCGCGCCGCGGGCGCCTACTTGTGGGACGCGGAAGGCCGCCGCTATGTCGACTACCTCGGGTCGTGGGGTCCCATGGTCGTGGGCCACACTCATCCGGCGGTGGTCGAGGCGGTGCAGGAGGCGGCTTCCCGCGCCCTCTCCTTCGGCGCGCCGACCGAGGCCGAGATCGAACTCGCAGAGCTTCTGTGCCGCCTGGTCCCGTCGTTGGAGATGGTGCGCCTCGTGTCGTCGGGCACCGAGGCGACCATGACCGCGGTGCGACTCGCACGCGGCTTCACCGGACGCAGCCTGATCGTCAAGTTCGAGGGCTGCTACCACGGGCATGCCGACTCGCTGCTGGTCAAAGCGGGGTCCGGGGCCCTCACCTTCGGCAACCCGAGCTCGGCGGGCGTCCCGGCCGAAACGGCCGCCCACACGGTGGTGCTCGAGTACAACAACCTTTCTCAGGTCGACGGCCTGTTCGACCGGGAAGGCGCGAACATCGCGGGCGTGATCGTCGAGCCGGTTGCGGGCAACATGAACCTGGTGCTGCCGGCGTCGGGCTTCCTGGGGAAGCTGCGCGAGCGCTGCACCCGCCACGGCGCGGTGCTCATTCTCGACGAAGTCATGACCGGCTTTCGCGTCGCCCTCGGCGGGGCGCAGGCGCGTTTCGGCATCCGGCCCGACCTCACCACCCTGGGCAAGGTAATCGGCGGCGGCCTGCCGGTCGGCGCCGTGGGCGGGCGGCGCGAGATCATGGAGAAGATCGCCCCTCTCGGGCCGGTGTACCAGGCCGGCACGCTGTCGGGAAACCCGGTCGCCGTGGCGGCCGGGCTCGCAACACTGAAGTTGATTCAAGAAAAAAACTTCTTCCAAAAACTTGAAGCGACCACCCGCAGCCTCGTGGAGGGACTGAACGCCGAGGCGAGGAAAGCGGACCTCGCCTTCTGCGCGCAGTCGATCGGCAGCATGTTCGGCGTGTATTTCCGCGCCTCGCCGCCGGCGAGCTTCGGCGAGGTGATGGAATCGGACAAGGAGCGCTTCAACCGCTTCTTCCACGCCATGCTCGAGCGCGGCGTCTATCTAGCGCCCTCGGCGTACGAGGCCGGATTCGTGTCCAGTGCACACGGCAACACGGAGATCGAGCAAACGGTCGCGGCGGCCCGTGAGGCCTTTGCAACCCTCAAACAAGGAACAGCGTAGCGAGTCCGAGGAAGATGAAGAAGCCGCCCGAGTCGGTGACCGCGGTGATCAGCACCGACGAGCCGGGCGCGGGATCGCGGCCGCCGCGCGCCCGCAGCCAGGGAATTGCCACACCGGCGGCGGCGGCGAGCATCAGGTTGAGGGTCATGGCGAGCGCCATCACCCCGGCGAGCGCCAGCCTACCGTACAGGAGGTAGGCGATGGCGCCGAGAAGCGTGCCCCAGACCATGCCGTTCAGGAGCGCGACGCCGAGCTCCTTGGCGAGGAGCTTGGTCCAGTAGGGCCCCTGGATCTGCCCGAGGGCGAGCGCGCGCACGATCATCGTCACGGTCTGGTTGCCGGAATTGCCGCCGATGCCGGCGACGATCGGCATGAGCGCAGCGAGGGCCACGAGCTGGGCGATCGAGTGCTCGAACACGCCGATCACCCGGGAGGCGATGAAGGCGGTCACCAGATTCACGGCGAGCCAGGCCCAGCGGTTCTTGAAGCTGTCGAGCACCGAGGCGAAGACGTCCTCCTCGTGCCGCAGCCCCGCTTCGGCGAGCTGGGACTCCGCGCTGCGCAGGCGGATGTAGTCGACCACCGCGTCCACCGTGAGGCGCCCGATCAGCCGCCCTTCGGGATCGACCACCGGCGCGGAGATGAGGTCGTAGCGCTCGAATGCGTGGGCCGCGTCCTCGGCGCTGTCCTCGGGACGAAGCTGCACGCTTTCGGGCACGATCACGCCCGCGACCTGCAGATGCAGGTCCGACACGATGAGCCGCGCGAGCGGCAGCGTGCCCTTCAGCCGCTGCTCGCGATCGACGACGAAGAGCTGGTCGGTGTGGTCGGGCAGCTCGTCGAATCGGCGCAGGTAGCGCGTCGCCGCCTCGAGCGTCACGTCGTCGCGCACCGCGACGTGGTCGAAGTCCATGAGCGCGCCCACCGTTCCTTCCGGATACGAGAGCGCGGCGCGCAGCCGCTCGCGTTCCTCCAGCGGCAGCGACTGCACCACTTCCTCGATCACCGCCGGCGGCAGGTCGGGCGCGATATCCGCGAGCTCGTCGGCCTCCAGGGTCTCGGCCGCGGCGACCAGCTCGGCCGAGTTCATGCTCGCGATGAGCGATTCGCGCACCGCGTCG
>DASYPG010000314.1:0-1549 GCA_036006885.1 Burkholderiales bacterium
GGCGCCGGCAGTACCGGAAGGGACGCGCTTTGGCGCGTCCCTTCTTTTTTATGCCGCGGGAGCGTCGAGCACGTTTAACACTGGCGTGATAGCGTACGGCTACCTGGATAACGATCGCTCGGGAGGCGGCATGTATAAAAACAGCTTGGTGGCAATAGTCGGGCTCCTCCTCATCCTTCCCTTGCAGGCCTGGTCGCAGCCGGTCAAGCAGGCCGCGCCCGCTCCCGTGAACCCTACGACGTTCGCGGCCGCGCGCTACGACGAAGGGCAGAAGCTCGAACGCAAGGGGGACTGGCCGGGTGCGATGCAGGCCTACCACGATGCCGCCGAGAACGGGCACGGCCCGGCCCAGAAGCGGCTGGGCGACATCTACAACAACGGCCAGGGCGACACGAAGCGCGACTACGACACGTCGTTGCGCTGGTACAAGCGCGCCCAGGAGCAGGGCGAGCAGATCCCGCAGCCGTTCACCTACCCGGGCGTACGCCAGCGCTGAAGTAGCTCATCCGGGCCGCATTGTGCCGGCCCCCCCGCAGCCGCATAATCCCACCCGATGGGAGCAGGGGGGCTGCACCAATACTTTCGTTCGCGCGCGACCGGCTTGATGCCGGCCGTGCCGCGTCGCGTCGCCCGCGGCCGTGGCTGATTCCCAGACGCTAGGCCGCTACAAGCTCAGCCGCAAGATCGGCAGCGGCGCGATGGGCGTGGTGTACGAGGCGCTCGACCCGAAGCTGAACCGCCCGGTCGCGATCAAGACCATCCTCAAGAGCCACCTCGACGAGGAGGTCGCGCGCGAGTACTCGGTGCGCTTCCGCGAGGAGGCGCAGGCGGTGGCGCGGCTCAACCATCCGAACATCGTCCAGGTGTACGACTTCGGCGAGGAGGCCGACGTCGCGTTCATCGTGATGGAGTTCATCCGCGGCAAGGACCTCAAGCACTGCTTCGACAACAGCGTGCGCTTCGAGCCGAAGGAGTTCGTGCGCATGATGTGCGAGCTCCTCTCAGCGCTCGACTACGCTCACCAGGCCGGCATCGTCCACCGCGACATCAAGCCGGCCAACGTGATGCTCGACGGGCAGACGCGCGTCAAGCTGATGGACTTCGGCGTGGCGAAAATCCAGGACTCCGACCGCACCCACCGCACCCAGGTGGGCACCATGGTCGGCACGCCCTCGTACATGTCGCCCGAGCAGGTGCAAGGCCTCGCGTGCGACCACCGCTCGGATCTCTTCTCCACGGGCATCGTGCTGTACCAGTTCCTCACCAACCAGCGCCCGTTCACCGGCGGCGACTGGACGCTGCGCAAGATGATCGTGCACGAGGACCCGGTGCGGCCCTCGCAGCTCAACGCGGCGCTCTCGCCGGAGTTCGACCGGGTGGTCAGCCGCGCGCTTGCGAAGGCCCCCGAGGCGCGCTACCAGAGCGCGGCCGACTTCGGCCGGGCGCTGCAGCGCGTTTACGAAGGCAAAGCGGCGGAGGAGGAGGAGGACCGCACGATCATGCGGGCCTACCCCGGACCCGCGCCGCAGGCGCCGGCGAAGCCCGCGGC
>DASYPG010000315.1:0-12443 GCA_036006885.1 Burkholderiales bacterium
TTCATCGCGACCAAGGTCTGGACCCACGGCCGCGAGCAGGGCATCCGGCAGATGGAGGAATCCTTCCGCCGCATGCGCGTCGAGCGCATGGACCTCATGCAGGTGCACAACCTGGCAGACGTCGAGACGCATACGCGCACGCTCAAGGAAATGAAGGAAAAGAAACGCATCCGCTACATGGGCATCACGCACTACACCGCCTCCGCCTACGGCGAGATCGAGCGCCTGCTTAAGACCGGGCAATACGATTTTCTCCAGATCAACTACTCGCTCGGCGAGCGCGAAGCCGACAAGAGGCTCCTGCCGCTCGCGCGCGACCTGAAGGTCGCGGTGATCGCGAACCGGCCGTTCCAGGAAGGCTCGCTCTTCGGCCACGTCAAGGGCAAGCCGCTGCCCGCCTGGGCCGCGGAGCTTGGCATCCAGAGCTGGGGACAGTACTTCCTCAAGTGGATCGTGTCGCACCCGGCGCTCACCTGCGCCATTCCCGGCACCGGCAGGCCCGAGCACATCCGCGACAACGTCGCCGCCGGCTTCGGCGCGCTGCCGGATACCTCCAGCCGAACGAAAATGGCGGAGTACTTCGACTCGCTCTAGCGGCGGTCCACGAACCGCGCCGCCTTGACGTTGGCCTCGAATTCCCTTGCGAGCGTTCCGGTTTCCAGTACCACCATGTGAGGCGCGAGCTCGAACGTGGCCTTGATTCTTCCTGAAAGGGCGTTCACAAAGGATTCCCGGTCCGTGCCGCGACGGATCTCGATCGAAAGCCGCAGGATGTCGTTGCCGCCCTCGTTCAGCACCTCGGCGCGAAAGTCGCCGATCTCGACGTGGCGGAAGATGAAGTCCTCGAGGTCCTGGTGGCCGAGGTTGACACCGCGGATCTTGAAGAAGCCGGCGGTGCGGTGCGCGTGCTTGAGGCGCGGGAAGACCGAGAAAGGTCCCTTGCCGTCTTCTGCCTCGCTATAGGTGACTAGGTCGCCCGAGCTCCAGCGCAGGAACGGCGTGACGTTGTTGCTGCAGAGCGCCGTTACGACGAGCGTGCCGACCTCGCCCTCCTTCGCCGGCTCGAGCGACTTCGGATCCAGCACCTCGATGTAGTAGAGGTCGCTCCAGATGCGAAAACCGGCGCCGGGCACGTCCTCGGCGCCCATCATGCCGGCTTCCGTCATGCCGAAGTTGTCGGTAAGCTTCGCGCCCCAGCTAAGCTCGATCTTGTCGCGCTTCGCCTGCGAAACCGGCTCGGCGGAGCACATGACGTGCTTGATGCCGAGCTTGGAAAGATCGACGCCTTTCGCCTCCGCGAGATTGGCGAGGTGCAGCGCGTAGCCCGACATGCCGAGCCAGATGGTGGGCTTCAGGCGCTGGATCAGCTCGAGCTGCAGCACCGAAGGCGTCGATGTGCCCGACCCAGCCCAGTTGACGGTGATGCCGCGCGAGCCGGCGCAACGCGCATAAACCTGGCCGACCGGGTGGATGCCAAGCGGGAACGAGACATGCGCGCGCTCGCCGCGCCCGGCGCCGGCGCAGTCGAAGGTGCGCGCGAAAGCTTCGAGGCCGACTTCCATGTCGCGGAATGAGCGCGGGTAGAAGAGAGGCGCGCCGGTCACGCCGCCCGAGCGCCAGTACTCCTGGATGCCGTCGTGATGCGTGTGGCAGAACTCGCCATAGAACTGCTGATCGCTCAGCGCGCGCAGCGTGTCCTTGTCGAGGATCGGGATCTTGCGCCAGACCTCGGGGTCATCCAGCCGTTCCAGGTTCAAAGAAGGAATTCTTCTTTTCCAGAAAGACGAATGGAGGGCCCGCTCCACGGCGGCGCGCTTGCGCTCGAACTGGATGCGCCGGATTTCGCTGCGGGAGCCGGGGAGTTTCACGCCGCGAGAATCTTGACCATCTTCGCCAGCTCGGCCGGTGCGCGCGCCGGGGAGCGCACCTGCGGCTCGCCGAGCAGGAACGTATAGAAGGTCCGAGCGTGGATGCCCGCTTCGTCCGGGCCGAACCCTTCCTCCTGGAACAGCTCGGTCAGGGCGCGGATGCGCCGGCGGTCGACCTGCGCCACGGCTGCCGCCGCCTTGCGGTCATGGCGCGCCCAGGCGCGGATCGGCGGGTCGTAGCGGCCCATGCCCTTCTCCAGCACGTCCTCGGCAAGCGCGAGCAGGCGCGCCGGCAGACCGCCGCGCAGCGTGCGGATGCGCTCGAACTCGGCGTCGGTCATCTCGCGCGACCAGTACTCGAGCAGCGCCTCGAGCAGCGCGCCGCGGTCCCGGAAGTGGTGATAGAAGCTGCCCTTGGTGACGCCGACCGCGCCGGCGAGGCGCTCGACGCGCACCGCGCCGACGCCGCCCTTGCGCAGCGCGTTCAAGCCCGCGTTCACCCATTGCGATCGCATCGGACGAGGTTACCATACGGTACCGTATGTCCCGCGCCCTCCGCCGAGGCACCCCGCTCCGCTCCCCGGTTGAAGCTGCCGAGGTAAAGCGCCGCGCGAACGAGCTGGGCGCCGACCTTTGCGGCATCGCCTCGGCCGCGACGCTCAACGCCTTTCCGCCCGATCCGCGCTGGCCGCAGACGCCGGAGCGCATCTCGCCGTACATCCGGAGCGTGGTGGTCATTGTGCAACGCATCCCGGTAGGCGCGTTCCGCTGCAAGACCAATGTTCCGGTGCAGTACCTCGACATGCTGGTGCTGCGGCGCATGGACCGCATCGCGCTCAAGCTCGCGCAGGAGCTCGAGCGCGCTGGCCATCCCTCGTTCACGCTCGCCGCGCAGGAAACCGACTGGGACCTGAAGCGCGCGAGCTACGGCCAGCTCTCGACCCGGCACCTCGGCGTCGAGGCGGGGCTCGGCACTCTCGGGCTGGACGTGAACATCCTCACCCCCGAGTTCGGCCCGCGCCTCTATCTAACTGGCATCCTCACCGAGCTCGAGCTCGAGGCCGACCGGCGCATGGAGGAGCAGGTGTGCATCGGCGAGTCGTGCAGCCGCTGCCTGCACTCCTGCCCCCCCGATGCGGTGAAGCAGTGGGGACTCGACAAGCCCGGCTGCGCTACCGAGGCGCAGGAGTTCGGCTACATGACGATCACGAATTTCTTCAGCAAGTTCCTGGAAATGGACAAGGCCGGGCGCGCCGCCGCTGTGCGGTCAAGAGATCTTTTCGGCTTCTGGCAGGGCCTGCTGCGCGTGGTCGGCTCGTTCGGCGACTGCCCGCGCTGCCTCGCGGTGTGCCCGGTCGGCAACGACTACCACGCGCACCTCGCCGACATCCAGAAGCACATCCCCGAGAAAACGCCGGAGAAAGTCGCCAAAGCTGCGGAGTTCAAGAAGGCGCGCAAGGAAGGGCACGAGCTGCCGGGCCTGTCCGACTGGAATATCCGCTGGGTCGGCGAGAAGGGCTACCAGGGCATCGTCGCGCGGCAGCTGCAAGAATTCAAGCGGCTGCAGAAGGAAATGGAAAAGCAGGAAATGGAAAAGCAGGAAAAGGAAAAGCAGTGAACGTCTTCAAGCGTAAGCTCACCACGGAAGAAATAAAGGCCAAGGCAAGGGAGCTCGGCGCCGACCTGGTCGGCATCGCCGACGGCAAGAACGTGGACACGAGCCACATCACCGAGCACGACGGCGGCAGGGTGATCGTCATGGCGACGCGCGTGCAGGCGGGCAGCTCGCGCATCCTCAGGTGGAACGACCGCAACAAGTACTACAACGATGAGCTCTCGCTCACCTTTCTCGAGGAGGTGTCCCTCGAACTGGTGTACTGGCTGGAGGACGCAGGCTATCCGGCGCTCATCGTGCCGCCGACGCACGTCGACCCCTGGCGCTACGAGGGCGACCCCGCGAAGCACCAAGACACGCTGATCTCGCTGCCGCATGCCGCAGTGGAGGCAGGTCTCGGCACCCTCGGCCTCAATCTCCAACTTCTTACTAAGGAGTATGGCCCCCGTGTCTTGCTGACCGCGGTGCTGTGCTCGGTCGACGTGGAGTGCGACCAGCCGATGACCGAGGCGCTGTGCCTCGGTCCCGAGTGCGGCCGCTGCCTCAAGGCCTGCCCGGGCGACGTGGTCAAGCACTGGGACCGCGACTGGGAAGCCTGCGACCGCTACCGCTCGCCGCACGGCTTCGCGCAGCTTTCCGACTACCTCGGCCGCGTGATCGACGAGCCCGACACCAAGCGGAAGAAGGCGCTGCTGCGCTCGGAAGACAGCTTCAACCTTTGGCAGAGCATCCTGCGCGGCGCCGGCGTGATCACCGGCTGCCGGCGCTGCGCCGACGTGTGCCCCGTGGGCGCTGACTACGAGGCGCTGCTGAAGGACGCGCTCGACGCCATCCCTGAGAACACCCCCAGCAAGGAAGCGCGCCTCGCGGCGATGGCCGGGGCCGAGCCCTCCGCGGCGTACCAGCGCCAGATTCACTGGATTGGTAGAATCAATTCGAGGAGGAAGGACCCATGATGATTCGAGCTGCGATTCGAACTGCGGCCATCATCGCGGCCACTGCGGCTTCGTTCGGCGCGCAGGCCGCGAACGAGCTCAAGATCGGCTACCTGTCAACGCTCTCCGGACCCGCGGGTGCCATCGGGGTCGAAATTCGCGACGGCTTCAACCTCGCGCTGAAGATGGCGGGCGGCAAGCTCGGCGGTCTGCCGACCGAGGTGGTGTTCGCCGACGACACGCTCAACCCCGAGACCGGCAAGCAGCTCGCCGAGCGCCTGATCAAGCGCGACCGCGTGAATCTGATGACCGGCGTGGTGTTCTCCAACGTCATGCTCGCGGCATGGCCGACGATCCAGGAGGGCAAGGTGTTCTACATCGCGCCCAACTCGACGCCGACCAACATTACCGGCAAAGGCTGCAATCCGCACTTCGTGTCCGCCGCCTGGCCGAACGAGGGCCATCACGAAGCGGCCGGGCTGTACGCGAAGTCGAAGGGGTTCCAGAACGTGTACCTGATCGCGCCCAACTATCCTGCCGGCAAGGACGCGACCACCGGCTTCAAGCGCGGCTACGGCGGCACGATCGCCGCCGAGGTGTACACCAAGCTGAACCAGCTCGACTACTCGGCGGAGCTGGCGCAGATCCGCGCCGCCAAGCCGGCGGCGCTGTACGCGTTCCTGCCGGGCGGCATGGGCATCAACTTCATCAAGCAGTTCGTCGCCGCCGGCCTCTCCGCCGAGATCCCGCTGGTGGTGCCCGGCTTCGCCGACGACCAGGACATCATCCGCGCCGTCGGCGAGCCGATGCTCGGCATCTTCGACACCTCGCACTGGGCCTACGACCTCGACAACGACGCCAACCGCAAATTCGTCGCCGAGTTCGAGAAGGAGTACAAGCGCGTGCCGTCGCTGTTCGCCGAGCAGGGCTACACCACGGCGCTGTTCATCGATGCCGCGGTGCGCGCGGTGAAAGGCAAGATCGAGGACGAGGAGGCCTTCCACAAGGCGCTTATGAGCGCGCCGACGCGCTTCAAGTCGCCGCGCGGCGAGATCAAGATGGCGCACAACGGCACCCCGGTGCAGGACTACTACGTGCGCGTGGTCGCCAAGGACAAGCAGGGCCGCATCGTGAACAAGAAGGTCGGCACGGTGGTCACCGGCCTGGGCGACTACTGGGCCAAAGACTGCAACATGAAGTGACGGGGATCGGGCTCTGACCCCGATCCTGTTTGTCGAGCAGGGGCTGAACAGCCTGCAGTTCGGGCTGATGCTGTTCCTGCTCGCCGCCGGGCTGACGCTCGTGTTCGGCATCATGGACATGATCAACCTGGCGCACGGCTCGCTCTACATGATCGGCGCGTACCTGATGGCGAGCCTCGCGCAGGCCACCGGCTCGTTCTGGACGGCGCTGCCGCTCGCGCTCGGCGCCACCGGCGTGATCGGCGCCGCGCTCGAGGTCGCGCTCCTGCGCAAGCTCTACGAGCGCGACCACCTCATCCAGGTGCTCGCCACCTTCGCCCTCATCCTCATCACCAATGAGGTGGTGCGCATCATCTGGGGCAACCAGTCGCTGATGCTCAACGCGCCCGCCGGCCTGACCGGGCCGGTGCAGCTTCCCGGCGGCATGCAGTACGCGTCGTATCGCCTCGCGATCATCATCGTCGGCGCAGCCGTAGCCCTGTTGTTGTATCTGCTGGTAACAAAAACAAGAATTGGAATGCTGGTGCGCGCGGGCGCCTCCAACCGCGAGATGGCGATCGCCATGGGGGTGAATATCCGGCGCCTGTTCACCGCGGTGTTCGCGCTGGGCGCGGCGCTGTGCGCCCTCGCCGGCGCGATGCTCGGGCCGATCCTCGCGGTGCAGGTGGGCATGGGCGAGAACATCCTGATCCTCGCCTTCGTCGTCATCGTCATCGGCGGCATCGGCTCGATCCGCGGCGCGTTGGTCGGCGCGCTGCTGGTCGGTGCGGTCGACACCATGGGCCGCGCGCTGCTGCCGATCGCCTTCGCGAAGATATTCTCGCCGCAGGTGGCGTCCAACCTCGGGCCGTCGCTCTCCTCGATCCTGATCTACGTGCTCATGGCCGCGGTGCTCTTCTTCCGCCCGCAGGGCCTGTTTCCCGCGCGAGGATGAAGAAGCTCGTCGCCGTCGCGGTCCTCGTCTGCCTGTTTCCGCTGGCGATGCAGGCCATCGACCAGGGCTTCTACATCAGCTTCGCCACCCGCATCCTGATCTACGCGATGGCGGCGGCGAGCCTCAACCTGGTGCTCGGCTACGGCGGCATGGTGAGCTTCGGCCACGCCGCGTTCTTCGGCGCCGGCGCGTACATCGTCGGCATTCTCACCTTCGAGGGCGTCACCAGCCTGTGGATCACGTGGCCGCTGGCGGTCGCGGCCGCGGCGCTCGCGGCGCTGGTGATCGGAGCGATCTCGCTGCGCACCCGCGGCGTGTACTTCATCATGATCACGCTCGCCTTTGCGCAGATGATGTACTACGTGTTCGTCTCGCTGAAGGCCTACGGCGGCGATGACGGCCTTTCGCTGCCGTCGCGCTCGACCGGCTTAGGCGTCAGCCTGGGGAACGACTTCGTGCGCTACTACCTGGTGCTGACGCTGCTGGGCCTGGTGCTCTTTCTCCTGCACCGGCTGCTGAACTCGCGCTTCGGCCGCGTCATCGAGGCGATCCGCGAGAACGAGACGCGCGCCACCGCCATAGGCTATCCCGTGTACCGCTATAAGCTGCTGTGCTTCGTCATTTCCGGCGCGATCGCCGGGCTGGCGGGGGCGCTGATCGCCAACCAGACCAGCTACGTCGGGCCGGCGCTGCTCCACTGGGTGCAGTCGGGCACGCTGATGGTGATGGTGATCCTCGGTGGTGTCGGCCGCTTCTGGGGCGGCCCGGTCGGCGCAGCGGTGCTGCTCGCGCTGGAGGAGCTGTTCTCGGGAAGCCCCCTGCTCGGCCCGTTTGCGCTGCACTGGCAGCTGCCGGTCGGCGCAATCCTGCTCGCGGTGGTGCTCTTCGCGCCCCAGGGAATTACCGGTGCTTTCGCTAAGAAACGTCAGTAAGCGCTTCGGCGGCGTGGTTGCGGTGGATCGAGTCAATCTCGATGTCGCGGCGGGCGAGGTCCACGCGCTGATCGGACCCAACGGCGCCGGCAAGACCACGCTGGTCAGCCAGATCTCCGGCAGCCTGTCGAGCGACGAAGGCCAGATCACGTTCCAGGGACACGATGTCACAAAGGCGAAACCGCACCAGCGGGTCGGCCTCGGTCTCGCCCGCAGCCACCAGATCATCAGCATCTTCAGGCGCTTCAGCGTGCTCGACAACCTAGCGCTCGCGGTGCAGGCGCGCAGCGGCTCGAGCTTTTCGTTCTGGCGTCCGGTCGCGGCGGAAGGCGCGCTTTTCGACGAGGCCCGCGGCATTGCCGCTCGAGTCGGCCTTGCGGAAAAGGTTGACGCCCTCGCCTCTACTTTGGCCCACGGCGAGCAGCGCGTCCTGGAGGTCGGGCTCGCGCTCGCTACCCAGCCCAAGCTGGTGTTGCTCGACGAGCCGATGGCGGGGATCGGGCTCGAGGAGTCGCAGCGCATGATCGCGCTCATCGCCCGCATCCGCGCCGATGTGACGGTGCTCTTGGTCGAGCACGACATGGACGCGGTGTTCCGCCTCGCCGACCGGATCACCGTGCTGGTGAACGGCCGCGTCATCGCAAGCGGCAATCCGGCTGAGATCCGTGCCGACGAGGAGGTGCGGCGCGCCTACCTGGGAGACGAGCTTGCTGCTTGAGGTGCGCGACCTCGAGACCGCCTATGGCGCAAGCCAGGTCCTGTTCGGATTCTCGCTCGGCGTGAACCAGGGCGAGGCCGTGTCGCTGCTCGGCCGCAACGGCATGGGCAAGACCACCGCCATCCGCTCGATCATGGGGCTCACGCGCGCGCGCTCCGGAGCGATCCGCTTCCGCGGCGAGCGCATCGAGCGCGCCGCCCCGGACCGCATCGCCCGCATGGGAATCGCGCTGGTGCCCGAAGGCCGCCAGATCTTCCCCAACCTCTCGGTGCGCGAGAACCTGGCGGCCTTCGCGGGCAACCGAAGCGGCCGCGCCGATCCCTGGACGCCGCGGAAGGCGCTCGCGTACTTTCCCCGCCTCGCCGAGCGCGTGGCGAACATGGGGAACCAGCTTTCCGGCGGCGAGCAGCAGATGCTCGCCATCGGCCGCGCGCTGGTGACCAATCCCTACCTCCTGATCCTGGACGAAGCGACCGAAGGGCTTGCGCCGCTCGTGCGGGAGGAGATCTGGCGCTGCCTCGAGCGCCTGCGCGCAGAGGGCCAGACTATCCTCGTCATCGACAAGTACATTGAGCGCCTGGTGAAGCTCGCCGAGCGCCACACCATCATCGAGCGCGGCCGCGTCGCCTGGCACGGCAGCTCGGCCGAGCTTGACGCCGACCGCGGCCTCTGGCATCGCTACCTGGGCGTATAGGAGGCAAAGCCATCAAGCTCATCGTTTTCGTCCTTTTCTTTCTAGCGCAAGCGGCGAGCGCGCAGGACTATCCCGCCAAATCCGTGCGCCTCATAGCCGCCGCGGCGCCTGGCGGCAATCCCGACGTGCTCGCCAGGATGCTCGGGGCGAAGCTGGCGGAAGGCTTCGGCCGTCCGTTCGTGGTGGAAAACATCCCAGGCGCGGGCGGGGTGGTCGCCGCGGAACTGGTTGCACGCTCCGCGCCCGACGGCCACGTGCTGATGCTGGGCGATTCCGGAGCCATGGCGATCAACATCGCCCTCAACCCGAAGGTCTCCTACCATCCGCTGAGGGACTTCACGCTGATCACCGCGCTTGCAGCGGTGCCGACGGTGCTGGTGGCGAATCCGTCTCTTCCCGCGGCTTCCCTGCACGAGTTTGTTGCTCTGGGAAAAAGCCAACCCGGCAAGCTGAGCTACGGCTCGGCGGGGAACGGCTCGGTCCACCACCTCACGATGGCGGTGTTCGCTTCGCGCGCCGGCCTGGATATGCTGCATGTTCCCTACAAGGGCGGCACCGCGCTCGTGGCCGCGGTGCTTTCGGGCGAGGTGCAGTCCGGCTGGTCCGGAATTCCCAACGTCCTCGCTCACATCCGCGCCGGAAAGCTTCGGGTTTACGCGATCAGCACCGCCCAGCGCTCGGGGACGCTGCCCGACGTGCCCACCGCCGCCGAGCTCGGGTTTCCCGGCTTCGACATCGCGACGGTCATCGGGCTGCAGGCTCCGGCGGGCACGCCGCGCGAAGTGGTCGCGCGACTGCAAGCCGCGGTTGCGAAAGCCCTGCGCGAGCGCGATGTCGCCGAGCGCATGGCCAACCTCGCGATGGAGCTGAGGGAAAACGGCACCGAGGACTACGTCCGCTTCGTGAAGGATGATCTGGAGCGCTACACGGCCGCGGTGAGGACTGCCGGCGTCAAGCATGATTGACCTCGATCGCATCCGCACCGACGTGGTGGGCAGCCTGCTGCGGCCGCGAGCCTGGAAGGACGCGCGGGCCCGAATGGAGCGGAACCAACTCGCCGCGGACGAATTCGCGCGCATCGAGCTCGAGCTCGTCGAGCAGCAGCTTGCGCTGCAGGAAGGCATCGGCCTCGATGTCGTGACCGACGGCGAGATCGGCCGGCTCAATTTCCAGGACAGCTTCGGCCTCTCGGTCTCTGGCTACGACACCGGAGCCGAGGGCCTCCGCCAGCACGAGAACCGCGTGGCCGGCGGCACCCCGCTCGCGCGCTTCGATATGCCCGATCTCGCGCGCGCGGGCACGCCGGTTGTGCATCGGCGCCCGGTCTCGCGCCGGCTAAGGCTCGAAAGGAACGTTCCGCTTGAAGAGTTCAAGCGCGCGTTGCCGCTCGCGAAGAAGCCGCTCAAGGTCTCGCTGATCGGGCCGGACCGCGTGCTCCAGCGCTTCGACCATGCGAACTCGAAGGCGGTGTACCCCAGCGTGGACGACTTCGCGGCGGACGTGGTGGCGATTCAAAGGCAGATGATCCGGCAGCTGGTGGAGGCCGGCTGCCGCTACGTCCACATCGACGAGCCGGGCTACACCGCCTATGTCGACGAGCCTTCGCTCGCGGCGATGCGCAAGCGCGGCGAGGATCCGGAGGCGAGCTTCGCGCGCTCGCTGCGGGCCAATGCCAGCCTGATTGAGGGATTTTCCGGAGTGACCTTCGGCATCCACCTTTGCCGGGGCAACCAGCGCAGCATGTGGCACCGCGAGGGCAGCTACGACGCCATCGCCGAGCGTCTCTTCAACGAGCTGCCGCACCGGCGCTTCCTGCTCGAGTACGACAGCCCGCGCGCCGGCAGCTTCGCGCCGCTTCGCTTCGTGCCCAAGGGCAAGGTCGTGGTGCTGGGGCTCGTCAGCACCAAGGTGCCCGAGCTCGAATCCATGGACGAGCTCGAGCGGCGCCTCGACCAAGCCGCGAAGTACCTGCCGCTCGAGCAGCTCGCCGTCAGCCCGCAGTGCGGGTTCGGCTCCGATGTCGCCGGAAACCTCGTAGCCGAAGCCGACCAGAAGAGCAAGCTCGAGCGCGTGGTCGAGCTCGCGCGCAAGGTGTGGGGATGAACCAGCGGCTACGCTTCGGGCTGTTCGACTGGATCGAGGCTTCGCGGCGCGCCCCGGGCGAGGTCTACCGGCGCAAGCTCGAGCTCGCGCAGGCCGCCGACAAGGCGGACTTCCACGCCTATCTCATCGCCGAGCACCAGGGCACGCCGCTCTCGATCGACGGCTCCCCGAGCGTCATGCTTTCGGCGATCTTCCAGCGCACGCGGCAGCTGCGTGCCGGCGCCCTCACCTTCTGCCTGCCCTGGTACGACCCTTACCGGCTGTACAACGAGATCTGCATGCTCGACCAGATGTCGGGCGGGCGCCTCGAGCTCGGCGTCGGCCGCGGCGTCTCGCCGATCGAGTCCAGGATCTTCGGGCTGCAGAGCATCGACGAATCGCGTCAGAAGTACCGCGAAGCACTCGATTGGTTTTTTCAGTTCGCGGGGAACGACGTGGTTCCCTATCGCGGTGAAGAGGTGGAGATCTACAACAAGCCGGTGCAGAAGCCCTGGCCGCCGCTGTGGTTTCCGAGCTCGAACCGCGAGTCGATCGAGTTCACGGCGCGCCACGGCTACCACACCGCGTTTCTCGGCAGGCTCGCCGACTGCAAGCCGCACTTCGACCGCTACCGCGAGTTCTGGCAGCGGCACCGAAACGATCCTGGACGGCACAACGCCCACGTCGCCGAGCCGTTCCTCGCCAAGACCCAGCACATGGTGATCGCCGACACCGATGCCGAGGCCGAGCGCCTGGGGCTCGAGGCCTACGCGACCTGGGCGAGCCATATTCATCACCTCACCCGAAGGCACGGCCGCCCCGACGTGCACAAGACCGAGCCGTTCGCACCGGACTCCACCCAGCCCCTGGTGGTCGGCTCTCCACGCACGGCCCTGGAGAAGGTGCGGGAGATGCTGCGCATCACCAGCGCCAATTACCTGCTGTGCGTCTTCTCCTTCGGCGACCTCGCTCCCGAGCACGCCATGCGCTCGCTCGAATTGTTTTCGTCGGAGATCAAACCAAAACTGGAAATCGGGCTCTGACCCCGATTTTCTAAAGCTTGAAAATGCGCATGGCGTTGCCGCCGCGCACGGCGTCGCGCTGCGCGGCCGGGAGGGCGTCGACGCGCGCGAGGCAGCCCTTCATGTCGCCGATGTTGTGCGGATAGTCGGAGCCGTAGAGCACCTTGTCCGCGCCGCCCACCTTGATGGCGAGCTCGAGCGACTCCTGCTGGAACACCACGCTGTCGTAGTAGATCTTCTTCAGATACGAGGACGGTCTCTTGGAAATCCTCTCCCGGCACGCAGGCATGTGGTCGAAGTACATATCGAGGCGCCCGGCGAGATAGGGCAGCGCGCCGCCGCCGTGCGCGGCGATGAGCTTCAGATTCGGATAGCGCTCGAGGAAGCCGTCGAAGATCATGCGGCTTACCGAGAGCGACGTGTCGAACATGAAGCCCACCG
>DASYPG010000316.1:0-7566 GCA_036006885.1 Burkholderiales bacterium
GAGAATTTCTGGAAATGTCATCAGGGCCTGTCGTCGGAAGGCGGCGATTGGGTGAGCTTCGCGCGCCACTTCGGCCGCGACATCCAGAAAGGCGAGATGGTGGAGACGGCGGCAAACTGCGGCACCTCGGAAGCGCCGATGCGTAACCAGATGAAGGCCTGGGCACGCTTCATGGCGGCGCAGTGATGGACCTGCAGCACGAAGTCGAGCAGTTTCTCTACCGGCAGTCCGAGCTCCTCGATACGAAACAGTGGCAGGCGTGGATCGACCTGTTCGCCGACGACGGGGTCTACTGGATGCCCGCCGACCCGGCGCACAAGCACTGGGACGGCGTGCCGTCGATCTTCGCCGAGGACAAGAAGCTGATGAGCGTGCGCATGAAGCGCGTGCTGCACCCGGATGCCTGGTCGCAGCGCCCGCTCTGGGGCACGAACCACGTGGTTTCAAACGTGATCCTTGAACAAAATTCTGCGCCTGACGAAATCGCAGTCCGCTCGCGCTTTCACATGATGGAATTGCGCCGCGATGACGTGCGCCACTTCGCCGGCGCCTACCGCCATCACCTGAAAAAGACCGCGGACGGCTATCGCATCAAGCTGCAGCGCGTGGACATGACCAACGCGCAGGCGACCTACGACTACGTGCTTCAGGTGTGGGTCTAGCCCGCGCGGGGTTCTTCCTCTCGATTCTGCTCGTGTGGCAGCTCCTTTCGGTGCGGGGGCTGCCGGCCTACGTCCTTTCGCCGCTGGAGATCGGCCGGCATTTCGGCCAGGCGCTCGGGTCGGCCGAGCTCTACCAGCACGTCTGGGCGAGTCTCGCCCGCTCGCTGCCCGGCTTCGCCATCGGCACGTTCTTTGGGGCGCTGCTCGGGCTCGCCGCCGGCGTGGCGCGCTGGTTCGATCGCCTGTTCAGCCCGGCGGTGTTCCTCACCTACCCGGTGCCAAAGATCGTGATGCTGCCGATCTTCATGCTCTGGTTCGGGATCGGCGACCTCTCCAAGGTGCTGATCATCGCGCTCGCCTGCTTCTACCCGGTGTTCATCAACGCCTACTACGGCGTGAAGGCGACACGGGCGATCCTGGTGTGGTCGGCGCTCAACATGGGCGCCGGGCGCGGCGCGATCTTCCGCAGGGTGGTGCTGCCGAGCGCCGCGCCGATGATCTTCGCCGGCATGCGCGTTTCGCTCGCGCTTTCCTTCATCGTCATGTTTGCCGCCGAGATGATCAACGCTCGCTCGGGGCTCGGCCACCTCATCCGCGAGGCAGAGAACTCGCTGCGCTTCGACCTCATGTACGTGTCGCTCCTCGCGGTCGCGATCCTCGGCTACTCCGGCGACCGCCTGGTGCGCTTCGCGCAGCGGCGCCTGCTCGCATGGCAGGAGCAGCCCGCGTGAAGCGTCTGTCGCCGTTCGCTTTTGTCTTGCTCGTGCTCGTCGCCTGGGAGGCCGCCGCGCGCAGCGGCCTGTGGAGTCCGCTTCTTTTCCCGTCGCTGGAAAGAATCGGACGCGAGCTGGTCCTCTTCTTCTCGCGGCCGGAATCGCTGCTGGAAGCCTGGGTGTCGCTGTACCGCGCGCTCGGCGGCTTCGCGCTCGCCGCCGTGGTCGGCATCTTCGTCGGCATGCTGATGGGGCGCTCGAAGCTCGCCGCCGGGCTGCTCGACCCGCTCTTCTCCGGCACCTACGCGGTGCCGAAGCTCGCGCTCTTTCCGATCTTCATCTTCGTCTTCGGCATCGGCAGCCTGTCGAAGGTGGCGCTCGTGTTCCTCGAGTGCCTCTATCCCATCGTCATCATGAGCTACCACGGCACGCGCAGCGTCAACCGGGTGCTTCTCTGGTCGGCGCAGAACATGGGCGCCTCGCGCGCCGAGACCCTGCGCCGCGTGGTGATCCCGGCGAGCGCACCGTTCATCTTCGCCGGATTCCGCGTCGCCGTGCCGGTGGCGATGATCGTGGTGGTGATCACCGAAATGGTGAGCTCGGCCGACGGACTGGGCTACCTCGTCGTCTACTCGCTGTCCTCGCTCAGGACCGACCGCATGCTCGCAGTGGTCGTCGCGATCGCGCTCCTCGGCTACCTTCTCGACAAGGCGGTCGTGCTCGCGCGAGACCGGTTGATATACTGGGAAAAGCTCGACACCTATTACGTCTGAGGGGGACGCAGTGAAAGCCGGTCTTTCGATTCTTCTCCTGCTCTTCACCGCGGGCGCGGTCGCGCAAACCGCCCCCTTGATCCGTTTCGGGCGCGGCTTTGCCGCCGAGGAGCAGGTCTGGCTGATGAGCGCGCGCCCCGACCTCACGCCGAACCAGGGCAAGCGCTACCAGTTGAAGCAGATCCTCTTCCAGGCGAACCCGGAGCGCTTCCAGGCGTTCCTAGCCGGCGAGCTCGACGCTGGCACCGCGCCCGGCCTCGCCGTCATCTTCGCGCACGCGCAGGGCGTCGACATGAAGATCGTGGCGAGCGTCTGCCTGGAGGCGACCGGCAAGGACTGGTTCAGCACCACCTACATGGTGAAGGACGACGGTCCGGTGAAAAGGGTGCAGGACCTGAAAGGCGGCACCATCGGCGTCGTCGGCATCAAGACCGCGACCGACCTGTGGGCGCGCGCGGGACTCATCAACGCCGGCCTGGTGCCCGACAAGGACACCAAGGTCGTGCCGATGGCATTCCCGGCGATCGGCGACGCGGTGCGCACCGGCAAGGTCAGCGCCGGCACCTTCGTCGAACCGTTCTACTCCGCCGAGGTGGCCAAGGGCGGGCTGAGGAAGCTCTTCACCGCGACCGAAGCGGTCGGCTACGACCACGAGCTCCTCGATATCTTCTTCGGCGAGAAATTCCTGAAGGCCAACCCCGACGCTGTGCGCGCCTTTCTCGCCGACTACGTCGCGGTCACCAAGTACTACCTCGCCAACACCGCGCAGTCCAAGGCGGACCTCCACAAGGCGGGCTTCGTGCGCACGCCGCTCGAGACCTACCTCAAGAACGCGGACTGGAAGCGCGACCCGAATGCGCGCGTCGACCTCGAAAGCCTGAAAAAGCTCTCGGCCTTCATGCTCGACAAGCTGCAGTGGCTCGAGAAGCCGGTAAACGTCGAGTCTATGGTCGACCAGAGCTACCTACCGCGGTAATCTGCCGGATCCCGAATCCGGGAGAGGAGAGACCGATGAATGCCGTCATCCGCGGCGCCGCGATCGCCGCTTCTTTCACTCTTTTCATGACGGTAGCGCACGCTCAAAGCGTGGCGTTGACCGGCCAGGTCAGCTCCGCCGAGGAAAGCATGATGGAAGGCGTTGTCGTCAGCGCCAAGAAAGACGGCTCGACGATCAGCGTCAGCGTCGTCACGGACGCGGCGGGCCGCTTTGCGTTTCCGGCCGCGAGGCTCGAGCCGGGACATTACACGCTGAAGGCGCGCGCCGCGGGCTACGAGATCGACGGCGCCAAGGCCGCGGACGTCCCCCTGGATGGGCAAGCGAAGGTCGACATCAGGCTCAAGAAAGCACGCAACCTTTCCGCGCAGCTCACCAATGCCGAATGGATGTCGAGCATGCCGGGCACCGACGAGCAGAAGCGGTTCCTGCTGAACTGCAACGGCTGCCACACGCTCGAGCGCATCATGAAGTCGGCGTACGACGCCGACGGCTTCCTGCAAATCTTCCAGCGCATGGCCGGCTATTATCCGGGCAGCACGCCGCTGAAGCCGCAGCGGCTCGCCGGCACTGCGACCCGCAACGTCGAGCGCGGCGGCGACGGCAGGAAGACCGCGGAATGGCTCGCCAGCGTCAATCTGAGCCAGCAGCAGACCTGGACTTTCCCATTGAAGACCGAGCCGCGGCTCACGGGCAAATCCACCCGCGTGATCTTCACGGAATACGACCTGCCGAATCCGCTGATCCAGCCGCACGACGTGATGCTCGATCGCGAAGGCAACGTCTGGTACTCCGACTTCGGCCAGATGTTCCTCGGCAAGATGGACCCGAAGACCGGCAAGGTGACGCAATATCCGATTCCCGTGGTCAAGCCGGGATGGTCGGAAGGCACGCTCGATCTGGAATTCGACAAGGATGACAACCCTTGGGTCGGCGTGATGTACCAGAGCGCCATCGCGAAACTCGACAAGAAGAGCGGCAAGTTCCAAATGTGGACGACGCCCAAGGAATGGGACACCGACGCCGGCCAGCTCGGCCATCTCGCGATCGAAGGCACCCCTAGAGACAACAAGGTCTGGATCAAGAACTCCGACGGCGGCCATATCTACCGTCTCGATCTCGCCTCCGGCAAGTTCGAGAACCTCGGCGCCTTCAAGGATCCGAGGAGCGGCAAGCGCATCGGCACCTACGGCATCCACTCGGACGCGCAGAACAACGCCTATCTGCTCGACTTCGCCGCCGGCAACATCGTCCGGATCGACGCCAAGACCAGGCAGCCGAGCGTCTACCCGACGCCGACGCCGGACTCGCGCCCGCGGCGCGGTCGCGTCGATCACGAAGGCCGCTTGTGGTTCGCCGAATACCAGGGCAACGCCATCGGCATGTTCGATCCCAAAACCGAGCGCATCACGGAGTGGAAGGTACCGACGCCGTGGAGCGCGCCCTATGACGCCGTGGCCGGCCGCAACGGCGAGGCGTGGACGGGGTCCATGCTGACCGACCGCGTGTCGCGTCTCGACATCAAGAGCGGCCAGTACACAGAATACATGCTGCCGCGCCCGACCAACATCCGCCGCGTCTGGCTCGACGATTCGAAGCGCCCCGGTATCCTCTGGATCGGCAGCAACCACGGCGCGTCGATCGTCAAGGTCGAGCCGCTCGAATAGGCCCTTCATGAAAACCACATCGATCATTGCCAGCACGAGCGCGCTGCTCTTCTCAGGCATCGCCGCCGCCGCGGAAATCAACGTGGTATCCACGCAGGCCACCCAGGAGGCCTACCTGGAGCTGGTGGCGCAATTCGAGAAGGCTTCGGGGCACAAGGTCAAGTCGGTTTTCACCGGAACGCTCAACGTCCAGAAGCGCCTCGCGGACGGCGAGCCCTACGACCTCATCATCATGGCGGGGCCGGCGATCGACGAGCAGATCAAGCTCGGCAAGGCGCTCGCCGGCAGCCGCGTCAATATCGCGCAGTCCGGCACCGGGCTCGCGGTGCGCAAGGGCGCGGCGAAGCCCGACATCAGCTCGGTCGAGGCCTTGAAGAGGACGCTGCTGGCGGCGAAGTCGATCGGGTATTCCACCGGCCCGAGCGGGCTCTATATGCTCAGCGTGTTCGAGAAACTGGGTATCGCCGACCAGGTCAAAGGCAAGCTGAGGCAAACGCCGTCCGGCGTGTTCGTGGGTAGCCTGATCGCCGGAGGCGAGGCCGAAGTCGGGTTCCAGCAGATCAGCGAGCTGGTGCATTTCGCCGCGATCGATTACGTCGGTCCGCTGCCGGGCGAGCTCCAGCGAATGACGGTGTTTTCCGCCGGTATCCATGCCAACGCGAAGCAGGCGGACGCGGCTCGGGCGCTGGTCGCATTCATCACCGCGCCGGCCGCCGCGCCGGTCATCAGGAAGCACGGCCTGGAGCCCGCCCCTGCTCTCGCTCAGCAGGCCGGAGCCAATGTGCGCGAAACGCAACTGAGCGATACGCAGCAGCTCGGCCGCCAAGTCTTCGCACAGTCGTGCGGCGTGTGTCATCTGCAACCGTCGCTGGGCGTCAAGACCTACGGGCCGGTACTGAACAAGGCCGCCGCGGCCGGCAACGACGACGTCATGCGCGCGTTCATCGTCAATGGCACGGACCGCATGCCCGCCTTCAAGCATTACCTCAAGCCGGCAGAGATCGACGCGATCATCGCTTACCTTAGAACGGTGCCGGTGGCCGCCGCCTCTGCACCCAGCGCGCAAAAACAAGGAGACGCCCGATGAACACGATCCGAACGATGCTCCTCGCATGCGGAACGTCCCTGCTCGCTGCGAGCACTGCGCACGCCGCCGATCAGCTGCTGAGCGGCGCCATCACATCGCGCTCCGGCCAGAAGCTCGAAGGCGTTACGGTATCGGCCAAGCGGGAGGGCTCGACCATCACGACCAGCGTCTACACCGACGCCGCGGGTGATTATTTCTTTCCGCCGCTGGCCGAAGGCACGTACCGCGTGTGGGCGCAGGCGCTTGGCTTCGAGCGGGGCACGGAATCGGTCGCGCTCTCCGCCGCCAGACGCCGTGATTTCGCGCTGCAGGAGATGACCGACCCCGAGCGGCGCTTCCGCCAGCTCCCCGGCGAGATGATGGTCGCCGCATTGCCCGAGGCCAATGCCGACGACGCCCGCGTCAAGAAGATCTTCATGAACAACTGCACCGGCTGCCACTCGACGAGTTACACACTGCAGTTCCGCTTCGACGAGGCCGGCTGGAGCAAGATCATCGACCTGATGAAAGTCGTCCCGGTCACCGGCGTCTATCCGGGGCCGGACGCCAAGCCCAACCAGATCATCGAGCGCCACCGGAAGGAGCTCGCCGCCTATCTTGCGCGCGCGCGCGGTCCGGGCGAGTCTTCCATGAAGATCGCCGCGCGCCCGCGCCCCACGGGCGAGGCGGCGCGTGTCGTATGGACGCTCTACGACCTGCCCCTCAATCCCGACGCGGGGATCGGCACCCGGTACAACGCCAACGACGGCACCGACTGGTCGCTGGGCACCACTTCGAAATTAGGTCAGCTGCCGCACGACGGCGCCCTGGGCCTCGACGGCACAATCTACTTCACCAGCAACAACCCGAACCGCGGCGTGACGATCGGCAAGGTCGACCCCGCGACCGGGGCGGTCAAGTACCTGAAGGCCGATGCGGCGAACGGGCTCGCCGCGACCTCGCATGGGCTTGCACGCGACGGCGCGGGCAACCTCTGGTTCGACATCAATCCCGGCCGCCGCGCGCTCGGCAAGCTCGACACCAAGACCGAGAAGATCACCATCTACCAGACGCCGCAGACCATGGCACCGGTCGGCGGCGCCGTGACCATCGACGTCGATGGCAAGGGCATGGTGTGGGCCTCCACGCCGAGCGGCGCCGTGCGCTTCGATCCGGCGACCGAGAAGTTCACCGAGTTCAGATCGACGATTCCCGAGCGCAATCCGAGAGGCTCGGGCGCGACCTACGGCGCGGCCGGCGATCGCGAAGGCAACGGCTGGTGGGCGCAGATGGCGATGGACACCGTATACAAGGGCGACGTCGCCACCGGCAAGGCGATCGAAATCAAGATGCCTGACGTCAAGGTGGACCGGCTGTTCGGCGAAGACCGCGCCTTCTACGACAAGGTCAGCGACCTGGGCTTCAACGCTCCCTTGCCGTGGTCGCAGGGTCCGCGGCGTATGGGCACCGATAAGAACGCCGATCTCTTGTGGGTGGGCAATTCGTACGGCGCGTCGTGGGCGCGGATCAACACCAAGACCCTCGAGACGACGATTGTCCCGCTGCCCGATCCCGCGATGCAGGCGTATCACATCGTGGTCGACGGCAAGCACAACGTCTGGGGCAACCTGTGGACCGCGGACCGCATCGTCAGGCTCGATCCGAGCAACAACGCATGGACCATATTCGAT
>DASYPG010000317.1:0-3783 GCA_036006885.1 Burkholderiales bacterium
ACAGGAGGCATTGCGGATGGAACGAGTACTGCTGCGCGACGAGGCGCACCACGACCTTGCCGTCGGCGGCGACACTCGTGCCGAGATTGTTTTCGACGAACTCCCCGGAAACATGAAGCGTGCGCGGGTCGACGGTTTCGACGCGCGACGGCGGCATCGCCGCCCAGTGCAGGCCGGTGAAGACCATCACCAGGATGATGGAAGAGATGATCACGCCGACGACGAGCGCCCAGCGCCGCTCGGCCGCGACCGCGACCGATTCGCTGCTCATTGGATGACCCCGCGCGGGAGGTAGACGAGCAGGTAGAACACGAAGAAGATCAGCACTACGACGGCCGTGGCGACGCCGACCACCGCGAAGGCGCCCGCGGGTCCACGGCGAACGATCTCATCGACCGCGGCGTCGTCCCGCGGATCTTGCGTTGCATGCTCGGGGCCGGTAGCGCTCATGCGGTCCTTTATTCGGGAAGTAGCTTCCGCAGCTCGTTCACTTGCGCGGGCGTCACGGGCGTGCCCGTGTTGTTCCAGGCCACGCGAATATACGTCACCACCGCGGCGGCCTCCTCGTCGTTGAGGATGTGCGAGAAAGGCGGCATGCCGTGCGGCCGGGGATTCTTGCGTGTACCCGGAGGATAGCCCCCGTTCAGCACCATCCGGATCGAGTTCACGGGCGAGGACATGGTGATGGACTGGTTGCCGGCGAGCGGAGGAAACGCCGGCGGAAACCCCTTGCCCTCGCTTCCATGGCACATCGCGCATTGCTTCTCGTAGTTGCGCCGTCCGCTTTCCATCACCGACGGCTGCACCAGCCGCGCACTGCTGGGGGGCGGCCCCTCGGAGTCGCGCTGGGGCAACGTCTTGAGGTATACGGCCATCGCCTCAGCGTCCTCGTCCGTCATGTACTGGAGGCTGTTGTAGGTCACCTCGGCCATCGGTCCATAGACCGTCGCCCGCTTCGAAACCCCTAACTGCAGCAGGTCCATGATGTCCTTGATGCTCCATTCGGCGAGGCCCGCCTCGCGATTGGACGTGAGCGACGGCGCGTACCAGTTCTGGTTGGGGATCATGCCTCCCTCGAAGGCCTGGGCTTCGCGCGACCCGCCGAGCGCGTTGATGGCGGTGTGGCACATCGAGCAATGGCCCAACCCCTGTACCAGATACGCGCCGCGATTCCATTGCGTCGATTGAGTCGGATCCGGCTGGTATTCGCCCTCCTTGAAGTAGAGCGCGCGCCAGCCGACCAGGAGGTCGCGGCGGTTGAACGGGAAGCGCAGGTCGTGCGGCCGGTTCTTCTGCTTCACCGGCGTCACCGACTGCAGGTACTCGAAGATGGCGTCGCAATCCTCGCGCGTGACCTTGGTGTACGAGGCGAACGGCATCGCCGGATACATGAGCGTGCCATTGCGGGTGACTCCGGTGTGCATCGCGCGATAGAAGTCGTCGGCGCTCCACAGGCCGATGCCGGTCTCGTCCTCGGGCGTGATGTTCGGCACGTAGATGTTGCCGAACGGCGTGGGCATCGCCCGCCCACCCGCGAAGGGCTTCCCCGTGGGCTCGGTGTGGCACGCTACGCAATCGCCGGCCCGCGCAAGGTACTCGCCGCGCGCGATGACCTGCGTCGTGGGGCTCGCGACGCGAGCGCCCTCGGGGACGGGCTTCGGCTCCGGAAGGTAGCCCTTGTGGGACATCATGTAAGTCGCGATCGCCGCGCCGATCACCACGACCGTCCCGGCAAGGATCGCGACATGAACCTTGCGCATCAGCGCTGGCTCCCGCACGCGAGCGGCATGCGGACGAGATTGGACGACTCGGGCGCGGCATCCGCCGGCGCTTCCTGCTGCGCGAGGAACGCTGCGACCGAGGCGAGGTCCCGTTCGGAAAGCCGCGTGGCGATGCGCTTCATGCAATCGGGCTCCGCGGCGCGCCGGTCGCCCACGCGCCACCGCGTGAGCTGCGCCGCGATGTAGGTGGAGCGCAGGCCGACAAGACCGGGAATCCCCGGATTCATGCCGGTCAACGTCGTGCCATGGCAGGTCACGCAAGCCGGAATCTGCCTGGCCGCATCGCCCTCGGTCGCAAGCGTCTTGCCGCGCGGCAGCAACTGCGGATCCGCCGGAAGAGGCTCTTTCGGCGCATAGGCCGGACGCAGCCTGGAATAGTGCTCCGCCATGTCGCGCAAGTACGCGTCCGGAAGGTACGCGACGAGGTAGTTCATCGGCGGGTACTGTCGCACCCCGTCGCGGAACGCCACGAGCTGGTTATAGAGGTACGCCGCCGGCTTGCCTGCGATTCGCGGGAAGTATCCGTTGCTCGTACCCTGTCCGCTCTGTCCGTGACACGTCACGCAGCCCTGGACACGTGCCTCCATCGAGTCGATGGCCTTGTAGGACGGAACGGTTTCCTGCTGCGCGTGAGCCGGAAGCACGCATATCAAGAGCAAGAAGCCGCGCACAAGGTCGAGCATGAAGCCGAGTAGTGTGAAGAACAGGGGCCGGGCCGGAAATTGGACCTTGGTCCCATGTTGGAGCGGGTGAAGGGAATCGAACCCTCGTATGCAGCTTGGGAAGCTGCCGTTCTGCCATTGAACTACACCCGCCCAGCCCCGATCATACTGGGATGATCCTGGTCCAGCGACTCCTCGGCGCCGTCTTGGGCCTCGTGTTTCTCGTGGCGGCGCTGCTGTTCGCCTCCGTCGCGCTCGGCATCGCACTCGCAATTGGCGTCGCGGTCTGGGTGGTCCTGTGGTGGCGCTCCCGCTCCCTGTCGCGCCGGCGCGTCATCATCGAGGGGGAGTATCGCGACGTCTCCCAGCCGGAGACCCTGGAAGACCGGCGCAGCGAGCGCCTCTAGTATCATTGCGCCTGTGATCCAGGTGACGGTCAACGGCAAGGCGCACAGCTTCGGGCATCGCCTCAACGTGGGCGAGCTGCTCGTACAGCTCCAGATGGCCGGCAGGAAGGTCGCGGTCGAGCGAAACGGCGAGATCGTGCCGCGCGGCCTGCATGGAAACACGCTCGTCGAGAACGGCGACCAGCTCGAGATCGTGGTCGCGGTAGGTGGGGGTTAAGTGAAAGACGCGCTGGTCATAGCGGGCAGGAGTTACTCGTCGCGGCTCCTCGTCGGCACCGGCAAGTACCGCGACTTCGCCGAGACGCGGGCCGCGGTCGAGGCCTCGGGTGCGCAGATCGTGACGGTCGCCATCCGCCGCACCAACATCGGCCAGAACCGCAACGAGCCCAGCCTGCTCGATGCGCTGCCGCCGTCCCGGTTCACGTACCTGCCCAACACCGCCGGCTGCTACAGCGCCGCCGACGCGGTGCGGACGCTGCGCCTCGCGCGCGAGCTGCTCGACGGGCACGAGCTCGTGAAGCTGGAAGTTCTGGGCGATCCGCACACGCTCTACCCGAACATGCCCGAGACCCTCGCCGCGGCCGAGACCCTGGTCAAGGAAGGGTTCAAGGTGATGGTGTACTGCTCCGACGATCCGATCCAGGCGCAGATGCTGGAGGCGATCGGCTGCGTCGCGGTCATGCCGCTCGCCTCGCTCATCGGCTCCGGCATGGGCATCCTCAACCCGTGGAACCTGCAGCTCATCCTCGAGAAGGTCAAGCTGCCGGTGCTGGTCGACGCGGGCGTCGGCACGGCCTCCGACGCGGCCATCGCGATGGAGCTCGGCTGCGACGGCGTGCTCATGAACACGGCGATCGCCGCGGCGCGCGATCCGGTGCTCATGGCCACCGCGATGCGCAAGGCGGTCGAGGCCGGCCGCGAGGCGTTCCTCGC
>DASYPG010000318.1:0-1642 GCA_036006885.1 Burkholderiales bacterium
CCATGGCTTCATTCTCGCTCATTCGGGTCTCAGCGCGTAAGCGCGGTCGAAAGCGGCTTCGAGCTTCGGATCGGCGCCACGCAGGCGATCGACCACCGTCTTTGCCCAGTCGAAGTATTCACGCCGTCGCTCGACGCCCCAGCTCGCCGGGGGTCGCGCGGTGATGTCGCGCAGGTTGCAGATCTTGTCCGCGAGCTTCACCAGCTTCGCCTGCCGGCTCGCGCTTGCCGCGTGCGCGATCTGCATGCGTTTGCGCGTGCGCTTCTTGAGCATCTTGTTGTCGGTCAGCTCCACCACGATGTCGGCAATATCCCGGCCAAATTCGCGCTCCAGCTCCTCGGGCGTCGTCTCGGTGTCCTCGATGGTGTCGTGAAGCAGCGCCGCGCACAGCACTTCGACATCGGTCACCCCGGCCTCGTTCACCAGCACGTCGGCGAGCGCGATGGGGTGGTTGATGTAGGGCGAAGCCTGGGCATCCTTGCGCCGCTGGTCGCGGTGCTTGTGGGCCGCAAAAGCGAGCGCCTTAAGAAGGAGCGCCAGCTCGCCTTTCATGACGCCGGAAGCCGTCCAGGATCAGCAGCGCCGCACCGATCGTGATCGCCGAGTCGGCGAGGTTGAACGCCGGCCAGTGCCAGCCGGCCGCGTGGAAGTCGAGAAAATCGACCACGTGGCCGAAGCGCAGGCGGTCGACGAGGTTGCCGAGCGCACCGCCGAGGATCAGCGCGAGGCCGGCGCACAGCATGCGCCGCCGCGGCGCTCGCACCAGCAGCACCGAGACCACAACCGCCGCGCCGAGGGCGAAGGCGGCGAGCAGCGGCGTCTGCCAGCCCGGCGCGGCGGCGAGGAAGCTGAACGCCGCGCCCTTGTTGAACACCAGCACCATGCTGAAAAAGCTGGTGAGCTCGATGCGCTCGCCGGGCGCGAAGCGCGCCAGCACCAGCCACTTGGTGAGCTGGTCGGCGAGCACGATCGCGGCCGCGCCGGCGAACCAGGGCGCCGACTTAGACATAGCGCCGCGTCTCCCCGGGTCCGCGCAGGTTCGAGCGGCAGCGTGCGCACAGGCCCTCGTCGTCGACGTCCGCGGTGTAGTGCCAGCAGCGGTCGCATTTACGATACTCGCTCGGCCGCACCTCCACTGCCGCCTCGCTAGAGCGGTGAACCCGGGCGGCCGAGGTGATGAGCAGGAATTTGAGCTCGTCTTCGAGGCTCGCCAGCCACTCGTAGTCCTGCCCCTCGGCGCGCAGCGCCACCTCCGCCTGCAGCGAAGCACCGACCTTGTCCTCGCTGCGCAGCGCCTCGATCTGCTTGCGGACCGGCTCGCGCAGCTCGCGCAGGCGCTTCCACTTCGCCATCAGCGCCGGCCCTTCGTGCGGCACCGGCAGCTCGTACATGGTATGGAAGAACACGCTGTCGTCGTTCTTCCCGCCGAAGACCTGCCAGAGCTCTTCCGCGGTGAACGACAGGATGGGCGCCATCAGGCGCACCAGGCTGTGCGTGATGTGGTAGAGCGCGGTCTGCGCCGAGCGGCGCGCCCTCGAATCGGCGCGCGAGGTGTAGAGCCGGTCCTTGAGGATGTCGAGGTAGAACGCGCCGAGGTCCTCCGAGCAGAAGCCCTGCAGGCGCTGCGCGACGAGGTGGAACT
>DASYPG010000319.1:0-17544 GCA_036006885.1 Burkholderiales bacterium
CCAGCCGGCGGCGCGTCAACTGATCGAGCTCCTCGCGCGCCTTTCGCATGACGTCGACTTCTCGGTCGGCTGCTACTGCGAGCGCGAGGATCGCTGTCACAGATCGATTCTGAAAAGGCTGCTCGAAGAAGAAGGAGCGAAAATCGGGCTCTGACCCCGGCTTATGCATTCGATCGAAACCCCGTCGGAGTGGGTGCTGCGCTGGGCGCCGCTCGTCGAGCGCGGGCCGGTGCTCGACGTGGCGTGCGGCGCAGGGCGCCACGCGATTTTCTTCGCCGAGCGCGGCTTCGAAGTCTTCGCGCTGGATCGGGACGATCAGGCGCTTCCCGGCTCGATCCGCTTCGTGAGAGCCGATCTCGAAGGCAGCAGTCCGTGGCCGTGGCCGGGAATGCGCTTCGCCGCGATCGTGGTTACAAATTATCTCCACCGGCCACTTTTCCCGCGCCTTGCCGAGAGCCTGGACGAAGGCGGCGTGCTGATTTACGAGACGTTCATGGTCGGCAACGAACGCTACGGCCGGCCTTCGAATCCGAATTTTCTTTTGCGGCCGGGGGAGCTCCTCGAGGCTTTTGGCACGCTCACGGTGGCTGCGTTCGAGCAGGGGATGGTGGAGCGGCCTAAAAAGGCGCTGGTGCAGCGCATCTGCGTCATCCGGGGGTCGGCCGGAAGCGTTAGAATCAGCGCATGATTACAGGAAGCTTGGTCGCGATCGTCACGCCGATGCACGACGATGGGCGCCTCGACTTCGGGGCCTTCAGGAGGCTCATCGACTGGCACGTCGAGGAGGGCACCGACGGCATCGTGGTGGTGGGCACGACCGGCGAGTCGCCGACGGTGAACGTCGACGAGCACAAGGAGCTCATTCGCCTGGCGGTCCAGCACTCGCGCGGGCGCATCCCGATCATCGCCGGCACCGGCGGCAACTCCACCGCCGAGGCGATCGAGCTCACCGAGTCGGCGAAGAAGAACGGCGCGACCGCGTGCCTCTCCGTGGTGCCGTACTACAACAAGCCCACGCAGGAGGGCATGTACCGCCACTTCCGCAAGATCGCGGAGACGGTCGACCTGCCGATGATCCTGTACAACGTGCCGGCGCGCACCGTCGCCGACATGCAAAACGACACCGTGCTGCGCCTCGCCGAGGTGCCGGGCATCATCGGTATCAAGGACGCGAGCGCCAACATCGAGCGCGGCACCGACCTGATCCGCCGCATGCCTCGCAACTTCGCCATCTACAGCGGCGAGGACGTGACCGCGCTGGCGCTGATCCTGCTCGGCGGCCACGGGGTGATCTCGGTCACCGCGAACGTGGCGCCCAAGCTGATGCACCAGATGTGCGGCGCCGCGCTGGTGGGCGACGTGAAGAAGGCGCGCGACATCAACCTGAAGCTCCTCATGCTGCACCAGCGCCTGTTCGTCGAGACTAGCCCGGCGCCGGTCAAGTGGGCGCTGGCCGAGATGGGCCTGATCGAGAACGGGCTGCGCCTGCCCATGGTGCCGATGTCGGAGAAGAACCAGGGCGCAGTGCGCGAGGCGCTGCACGAGGCCGGAATCGCGCTTTCCGGGCTTCGGGTCGTGGAGGGCCGCGCATAATATGCGCGGGGCCGGGCTGAAGCTGCGCCGGCTTGCAGCCGCAAGCGCCGTCGCCCTCGCGGGGTGCAGCACCTCGATGTTCGACAGCAGCGTCGACTACAAGACCGCGGCCCAGCTTCCGCCGCTCGAGATCCCGCCCGACCTCACCGCGCCGCAGCGCGACGGCCGCTTCGCACTTCCCGAGCAGAAGTCGGCGACGCTCTCCGGCTACCAGCAGGAGCGCAAGGAGCAGGGTCAGCCCGGCGCCGCCGGGGTGTTGCCGCAGGTCGAGGGGGTGCGCCTCGAGCGTCTTGGCGCCGAGCGCTGGCTGGTGGTGCAGGATCCGCCCGACAAGGTGTGGCCGGTGGTGCGCGAGTTCTGGCTGGAGCGCGGGTTCCTGATCAAGCAGGAGTCGCCCGAGGTCGGCGTGATGGAGACCGACTGGGCCGAGAACCGGGCTAACGTGCCGCAGGACTTCATCCGCGGCCTGCTCGGGCGCTTCGCCGACAGCATCTACTCTTCCTCCGAGCGCGACAAGTTCCGCACGCGCCTGGAGCGCACGCCCGACGGCAAGGGTACCGAGGTCTACATCAGCCATCGCGGCATGCAGGAGGTCTACAACAAGGTCACCTACCAGGGCAACGAGGGCCAGACAGGCTGGCAGCCGCGCCCGCCCGACCCGGGCCTCGAGGCCGAGTTCCTGCGCCGGCTGATGGTGCGCCTGGGGTCGAGCGAGGAGCGCTCCAAGGTCGCCGCTGCCGCGGGGCCGACGCCCAACCGCGCCGAGCTCGTGAAGTCGAGCGACGGCACGCAGGCGCTGCAGGTGAACGAGCCGTTCGACCGAGCGTGGCGGCGCGTGGGCCTCGCGCTCGACCGGGTCGGCTTCACGGTCGAGGACCGCGACCGGCAGAATGGAGTCTACTTCGTGCGCTACGCCGATCCCGAGAGCGAGATGGCGAAGAAGGACAGCGAGAAGGGCCTGTTCGCGCGCCTGTTCGGCTCCAGCGACGCGAAGGTAAAGGCAGAGCAGTACCGCGTGCAGGTGAAGGCGGAAAAGGAAGCGAGCACGGTCAACGTGCTCAACAAGGACGGCGGCGCCGAGACCAACCCCACCGCGCAGCGCATCCTCGTGCTGCTCCACGAACAGCTGAAATAGCGTTGCTCCGTTTCGCTTCGCTCGCGAGCGGCAGCCGGGGAAACTGCCTGGTGGTGGAGGCGGGAGACGGCGCCTCGCTCACCCGGGTGCTGCTCGACTGCGGCCTCAACCTCACCGATTCCGAGCGCCGGCTCGCGCGCCTGGGCCTCGCGCCGGGCGACATCGACGGCATGCTCGTCACCCACGAGCACGGCGACCACGCGCACGGCGTGTTCGATTTCGCCGCCGCGCACAACATCGTGGTCTACCTCACCTACGGCACCATGCTCGCGATGAAGGCCGAGGGCAAGGTGATCGAGGGCGTGCGCATGGTGTTCGTGAACGGCAGGCAGAGCGAGGCACTCGACGGGATGCAGGTGATCCCGTTCACGGTGCCGCACGACGCGCGCGAGCCGGTGCAGTTCGTGCTCTCCGACGGCGAGCGAAAGCTCGGCGTGCTGACCGACATCGGCACGCCCACTTCGCACGTCGCCGCGGTGCTCTCCGGGCTGGACGCGCTGGTGCTCGAGTGCAACTACGACCGCGACATGCTGTGGAACGGCGGCTATCCGAAGTGGCTCAAGCAGCGCATCGCCGGTCCCTTCGGGCATCTCGACAACGAGGATTCGGCGCGGCTCATCGGTGCGCTCGACTGCTCGAAGCTCAAGCACATCGTCGGCGCGCACCTCTCGCAGCAGAACAACCGCCCCGAGATCGCGCGCGCGGTGCTGGCGCGGGCGCTGGCATGCGAGGAGAGCTGGATCGGCCTCGCCACGCAGGACGAGGGCTTCGGCTGGCGCGAGGCCTGATTCCGGCTTACTTCTTCTCGTCCTTCTTTTCTTCCATCGGCGCGGCGGGCGCGGGCGACGACGGCGTTGCCGCCGAGCCGGTGGTCGAACCCGGCGACGAGGGCGACGCAGGCGCCGAGGACGAAGGGGCCATGCCCGGGGAGCCCGAGCTCGTGGCCTTCTTCGAACTTGATTGTTCGCCGCACGCGGCGAGGGTCAGCGCGGCGGCAGCCGCGATCAGCAGGGTCTTGGTCATACCGGTTCCTTAAAGGGTTGGGGGCGCAATTCTAGGCTGCCCAGTATGAAATTTCATCCCTCCAGGGGACTGGTTCGACTGTCAGAGGCCGACCGTCGTGCTGGAAACCGCGGGGAAGGAGGCGCTCCAGATCTCGCCGAAGCGCGCGCGCATCGCGAGCGCCTCGGTCTCGTCGCCGAGGCCGATCGCGCCGCGAAAGCGCGTCGCCACCGGCCGGCGTACATAGTCGAGCGAATCGAGCACCAGGAACGCGTCCTGCAGCTCGCGGATTTCCTCGTGCGTGCGGTTGATCTGAATCGCGTGGCCGTAGCGCGCGAGCAGGCTCATCATGCGCGGGCACTCGCGCTGGAGGTGCTGCGGCTCGTGCACCACCATGTAGAGGCGCCGGGTGCGGCTCGCGCGCAGGAAGCCCTCCAGGCGCGCGAGGCGCGCCGCGTCGTTCAGCCGCAGGGCGGCGCCGTCCGGATCGAAGATGCGCAGCTCGCGGCCGGGGCGCTCGAGCAAGCGCTCGAGCGCGGCCTGGAAGCCCTCGCGCGTATCGAAGCTCTCGTACACTGCGTCAGCCATCGCGCTCCCTGCTTGCGTAATGCGCGTACCCTGCGCGCTGCCATTCTGCGATCAAGCCGGCGAGCGGCGCAAGGAACGCTCTGTCGGCCTGGCGCCGGTCGGCGAGCTCGCGCAGGAGCCGCGGGTGGCGCACCGAGAGCGCCTCGCCGTTCATGAAGAAGCGCTCGCCGTAGTAGAGGAGCGAGGTCTTCGGATCGAGCCGCACCACGGCGCCGCGGCCTCTCTCCGGCCGGAACACCACGTGCGCCTTGGGCGCGCTGAGATAGCGGCCGAGGAAATCGATCACGTCGCCGCGCGACCAGCGGATGCGCGCGAGCACTTTTTCACTGAACGCGAGCAGGGCGCGCGGGATGCGCGCCGGCCGCGCCGCGGGCGCGAGCCCCGGATCGCGGTACGCCGCGTCGGACAGGCCGCGCTCGTGCAGCCAGTCGAGGAACGCCGCGCCCAGCTCGGCGCCGCGCGGCGCGCGAAAGCCGATCGAGTAGGTGTAGCACTCGTCGAGCGCCACGCCGTCGTGCTCGATCCCGGGCGGCAGGTAGAGCAGGTCGCCGGGGAGCGCAATGTATTCTTTTTGTACGACGCGCCATCGGCGCCGGCCGGGTCCCTGCAGGAGAAAAACGTCGTAGGAGTCGACGTGCGGCCCGACGCCGCCGCCGGGCGTGGCGTAGCTCACCATCACGTCGTCGAGGCGCGCCTGCGGAATGAACGCGAAGCGCCGCAGCAGCCCGTCGGCGGCGGCCTCGTGCAGGTTTACGCCGGAGACGAGCAGCGTCGAGCGCCTTTTTTTGAGGATAACCTTTTCAAAAGGCCCATGGCGCGTATCCCGGACTGCGCCGCGGCGTTCCACGATCCGGGATTCGACGTCGTCGCGCGTGGCGAGCCGAGCGAGCGCGCGCTTGTCGATCACGCCGCCGAACCCGGGCAGCGCCTGCGGCACGAAAAGCGGGCGCTTTTGCCAATAACGGCGCAGAAACGCGCGTGGCGAAAGTCCTCCCAGCAGTCGCAGTCTCATTCGCCGCGCAATTATATGTAGCGCGCGAACTACACACTGCACGCGACAGTTGTCAAAGCGAAAATGATTTGGCATAGAATCGGCGCACCATGCTGGAACCGGGACAACCCGCGCCGGAATTCGAACTGCCCGATGCAGACATGCAGACGGTGGATCTCTCCGCGTTCAAGGGGAAGAAGAACGTGGTGCTCTACTTCTATCCCAAGGACGGCACGCCCGGGTGCACGCTGGTCACCACCGACTTCTCCGACCACGAGGACCAGTTCGTCAAGCACGACTGCGTGGTGCTCGGCGTGTCGCGCGACGACTGCCTCACGCACGCCGACTTCCGCGACCGAAACGGCGTGACCATCGGGCTGCTCTCCGACACCGAGGGCGAGGTGTGCCGCAAGTATGGCGTGATCCAGGACAAGCAGAGCGAGGACGGCGTGCACCGGGAGTGCCTGGTGCGCTCCACCTTCGTCATCGACAAGAAGGGCGTCATCCGCCACGTCGAGTACGGCGTCAACCCGCGCGGCCTCGCCGCGGAAGTCTTCGACCTGGTGAAAAGACTGCGGTCCTGATGCAGGTTGGCCGGGACACGGTCGTCTCGCTGAAGATCCGGATGTACGACGCGCAGGACGCGCTGCTGCACGCCCCGGAGGAACCGCACACCTATCTCCACGGCGGCTACGGTGGCCTGCTCGAGGCGCTCGAGCGGTCGATCGAGGGCAAGCAGCCCGGAGAAACCGTGCGCATGCAGCTCGAGCCCGAGGAGGCGTTCGGCGAATACGATGCCGAGCTCGTGCGCGTCGAGCCCACCGAGCGCTACGGCGATGGCGTCGAGGTCGGCATGGAGATCGAGGAGGAGGAGCGCCTGTACACGGTGACCGACGTGGCGTCGGGCAAGGTGGTGCTCGACGGCAACCATCCGCTTGCCGGGATCGCGCTGCGCTTCGCCGTGGAAATTGTCACAGTGCGCCCTGCCCGGGCGGAGGAAATCGAGCGCGGGGTATCATTGCCGCCCTAGGGAGGCCGGCAATGGCCAGGGGAACCTGGTGGTACGGGATCGGAATACTCGCTGCGACTGCGTTCGCCGCGTCGACGGCGTTGGCGCAGGCGCAGACGCCGCAGCCGTCCGCGGCGGTCGCCGAGCGCGTGCTGAAGGTCGCGGTGAAGTTCGACGACATGTACCGCAAGACCATTGCGCGCGATATCACGGTCACGGTGTTCGAGCAGCCCGGGCGGGCGCCTTATCCGCTCATGGTGCTGAGCCACGGACGCCCTCCCAACAACTCCGGACGCCAGAGCTTCGGTCGCGCGCGCTTTTCGGAAGCATCGAAATACTTCGCCGCGCTCGGCTATTCAGTCTGGGTGCCGACGCGGATCGGCTACGGCGTGAGCGGAATCGACGAAGATCCGGAAGATAGCGGTGCGTGCGGCAGCAAGACCTATCCGCCGGGGTATGCCGCCGCCGCCGAGCAGGTGCTGCAGGTGATCGACTACGCGAAGCGGCTGCCCGAGATCGACGGCTCGCGCATCGTTTCGATCGGGCAATCCTTCGGCGGCATGACGAGCATCGCGCTCGCTGCGCGCAACCCAGCGGGCATGGTGGCGGCGATCAACTTCGCCGGCGGCGGCGGCGGCAATCCTGAGACGCGACCCGGCGAGCCGTGCGATCCGAACCGGCTCGCCGAGCTATTCGGCAGCTACGGCAAGACCGCCCGCGTTCCGACGCTCTGGATCTATGCCGAGAACGACCGATTCTTCGCACCACGGCACGTGAAGAGCTGGCATGAGGTCTTTCGCTCGCAGGGCGGCGGCGGAGAGCTTTTGCTGTTGCCGCCGTTCCGCGAGGACGGGCACACGCTGTTCATGCGCGGAATGCCCGTGTGGAAGCCGCTCGTCGAGCGTTTCCTGCAGTCGCGGGCGCCCATCGCCAGCGTGAAGAACCCATGAAAGCACGCGTGCTTGCGGCGGCGCTGGCCGCGCTCGCTGTGCTCGCGATCGGAGCGGTGCAGGCGCAGACCTATCCGAGCCGCCCGATTCGGGTGATCGTGCCGCAGCCGCCGGGCGGCGGCTTCGACCTCGTCGCGCGCGTGATCGCCGAGCCGCTCGCAAGAGTGATGGGCAATCCGGTGGTGGTCGACAACCGTCCGGGCGCGGGCATGCTGCTTGGCACCGAGGCGGCGGCGAAAGCCGAAGCCGACGGCTACACCATCCTGCTCGGCGCGAAGCCCAACCTCGCGTTCAACGCCGGCCTCTACGACAAGCTGCCGTACGATCCGCGCGCGGATTTCGTCCCGGTCGGCATCGCGACATTCAATCCGTACACGCTGGTCGCGCGCAACGACCTGCCGCTCAACACGCTGAAGGAAATCCTGGACTACGCGCGCGCCCATCCGGGAAAGCTGACCTATGCGAGCGCGGGCAACGGCACCGGGCAGCACATCACCGCCGCGGTCACGTTCCACCTCGCCGGCGTGCAGGTGACCCACGTGCCCTACAAAGGCGCGGCGCCGGCCTACCAGGACTTGCTGCCCGGCCGCGTGGACCTCTTCTTCGACAACTCGGCGACCGCGCAGCCGCAGATCGAGGCGCGGCGCGTGAAGCCGATCGCGGTGTCGGGCGCGGAGCGCCTCGCCGCGCTGCCCGGCGTGCCGACGGTGCGCGAGAGCGGGCTCGACTTCGACAACGAGACCTGGATCGGCTATTTCGTGCGCAGCGGCACGCCGGCGCCGATCGTCGCGCGGCTGCGCGCGGATTTCGACAAAGTGCTGGCGATGCCCGAGATCGCCGCGGGCCTGGAAAAGCGCGGCTACCGCAGCGCGCGCCTGTCGGGCAAGGACACAGAAGCCATGGTCGCTAGGGATATCGACAAATGGACGCAGCTGATCCGCAGCGCGGGAATCCGCGCGGCCGACTGAGCGAGAATTCGCCCCGGCCCGGCGAGCACCGGCGCGCGGGCATCAAGCACCGCCGCGCCTCGGCGGCGAGTGCCGGGCTGCGCTACGTCACCGACGATCAGAGCGGCATCACGCGCAAGCGCGTGGGCACCGGCTGGGCCTACTACCAGCCCGGCGGCGCGCGGATCACCGACCGGCGCGAACGCAAGCGGATCAATTCGCTCGCCATCCCGCCGGCATGGTCTCAGGTCTGGATCTGCCTCGATCCCGACGGCCACATCCAGGCCACCGCGCGGGATGCGCGCGGCCGCAAGCAGTACCGCTATCACCCGGCCTACCGCGACGCGCGCGACCACTCCAAGTTCCGCCACATGCTCGACTTCAGCGAGGTGCTGCCGATGCTGCGCGAGCGCATCGAGCACGACCTGCGCGCGCCCGACCATTCGCGGCGCCAGCTCCTCGCCACGGTGGTGCGCCTGCTGGACCGCACGCTGATCCGCGTCGGCAACGACGAGTACGCGCGCGAGAACAAGTCCTTCGGCCTGACCACGCTGCGCCGCCGGCACGTGCGCGTCAACGGCGAGAGCCTTTCCTTCACCTTCCGCGGCAAGAGCGGCGTCGAGCACAGCATCACGCTCGAGGAACCGCGCCTCGCGCGCATCATCCAGCGCTGCCAGGACCTGCCCGGGCACGAGCTGTTCCAGTACCTCGACGCCAACCGGAAGCGCCAGGCGATCTCCTCGGACGACGTGAACGCGTATCTGCGCGAGCTCACGGGGCGCGACGTGACGGCGAAGGACTTCCGCACTTGGGGCGGCACCATGCTCGCGGCGGTGGAGCTGCGCGCGATGGGGCTCGCCGCGAGCCGGCGCGAGGCCGACCGCAACGTCCTGCGCGCGATCGACGCCGTGGCCGAGCGCCTGGGCAACACCCGCGCGGTCTGCCGCAAGTACTACGTCCATCCCGAGTTGCTGCGGGCCTACCTGATGGGCGTGACGGTGCCGCTGCTCGAGGTGCCGGGGCGCCGGCGCGACCGGCGCCGCCAACGCGAGGCGGCGCTGCGCCGCGACGAAATCATCGTGCTGCAGTTCCTCCAGGAGCGCATCCGCGAGCCGTCATGAAGGACTGCGAGCTGTGCGCGCCGCAGGGCGTGCTGTTCGAGAGCGACTTCGCCTACGTGCGATACGACAGCAACTCGCTCAGCGCGGGCCATGTCATCGTGGTGCCCAAGCGCCACGTGGCCGATTTCTTCGACATGAGCGGCGCCGAGCAGGGTTCCGTCTTGGCGCTGTTGAACCGGGTGAAAAAATTATTGGATAAAGAGCGAAACCCGGATGGCTACAACATCGGCGTCAATGTGGGCGCCGCGGCTGGCCAGGCGCGCATGCATGTGCACTTGCATCTCATCCCGCGTTACGCCGGAGACGTGCCCGATCCGCGCGGCGGCATCCGCTGCGTCCTGACTAAGAAGAAATAAACCGGTCTGTCCCCTTTTCCTTTAACCACCGGTTCCAGAGGCGCCGCGCCGCGTCGATGAGTTCGCCCGCGGTGAGGCCGACCGGGCCGACGCCATCGGCCGCCAGAGTGTCGGCAGCGGCGCCGTGCAGGTGCACGCCGAGCACCAGCGCCGATTCGCCGGTGAGGCGCTGCGCGAGCAGCGCGCCGAGGATTCCGGAGAGCACGTCGCCCATCCCCGCGCTCGCCATGCCGGGGTTGCCGGTGGTGTTGATGAAGAGATGGCCATCGCGTGCGACCACCACGCTTCCGTTGCCCTTGAGCACTACGTGCGCGTTGTAGCGCTCGGCGAGCGCGCGGGCAGCGGCGATGCGATCGTCTTGAATCTCGGCAATACTCAGCTTCAAAAGCCGGGCCGCTTCGGCGGGATGCGGCGTCATCAGCGTATCGGCGCGCCGGCGCTCGCAGGCGGCGCGCAGATTTTGGTCCTCCGAGACGAGGTTCAGCGCGTCGGCGTCGAGCACGCACGGCCAGTCGCTCGCGAGCGCCGCCCCCACCAGCGTCGCCGCGTGCTCGGTGCGTCCCAGGCCCGGTCCCGCGACCACCGCGTCGAGGTCCTGCCCGAGCACGTCGTCGACGTGGCGCAGCATCAGCTCCGGCGCGCCGAAATCGGCCGCGCAGTCTTGCAGTAATCCGACATAGACCCTTCCCGCACCGAGCTTCAATGCCGAGCGGCCCGCGAGCAACGCCGCACCGGTCATTCCGCGTGCGCCTCCGATGATGCCGAGCGAGCCCGCGTTTCCCTTGTGGAAGTTGCGCGGACGCGGCTTGAGCGCGTTCTGGAACAGCGCCCGGTCGGCGACCCAGCAGTTCGCCCTGCCTTTGGAAAGATCCAGATCGAGCGGCGCGACCCGGATCTCGCCGCAATGGTCGGGGCCATCGAGCGTTAGCAGGCCGGGCTTCAGCGCAATGAAGGTGATCGTATGCGTCGCGCGCACCGCGCAGCCGAGCACCTGCCCGGTGTCGGACTGGATGCCGCTGGGCACGTCGAGCGCGAGCACCGGGCAGCGCTGGCGATTGGTGTACTGCACCAGCTCGGCGTAATCGCCCGTGATCGGCCGCGCGAGGCCGATGCCGAAGAGACCGTCGATGACGAGCCCCCAGTTCCGGTCGTGCGGCAGCTCGCGCGGGTGGCTCACCACCTTGACGCGGAAGAAGCTCTCCTCCAGCCGCGCCGCGGCGATGCGCGCGTCGCCGCCGTTGTTGCCCGGCCCGGCGAGCACCAGGATGTCCTTCCGGTCCTCCGGGACCAGGCTTGCGGCGAATTCGGCCGCCGCCTTGCCGGCGCGCTCCATGAGCGGCAGCTCGCCCGCCTTGCTTTCGATTTCCCGGATTTCGCGGGTAAGGTAGATCGGCTGCGGCATCAGCGCGCGGGCGGAGGATAGTTGCCCGCCAGCCTGGCGATCAGCACGGCCAGGAACAGCACCCCGACGATCATCTCGAAGGCGCACAGGATCCGCGCCACCGGGTGCACCGGCAGGATGTCGCTCATCCCCGTGGCGGTCAGCGTGGCGATGCTGAAATAGAGCATCGAGCTCGGCGGCGCCGAGTTCATCGGCGCGCCGCTCATGGTGAGCGCCCCCGGATAGCCCCAGAGCAGGATGTTGTAGAGATAGGCCCAGAGGATGCCGAGCATCAGGAACACCGCGGCGGCGCCGTAGAGCTTGTCCATGGTCAGCACCTTACGCTGCAGGGTGTACACCATGAGATAGCTGATGGTGACGGCGTAGAACACCGCGGCGAAGCCCTGCGACATGATGTTGAGGCGCGGCTCGCCGTAGTAGTAGGACAGGACCTGGAACACCGCGGCGGGGGCCGCCAGCAGCAGGGCGATCACCAGCGCGCCCATGCTGCGGCCGATGGCGCAGGCGCTCGCGATCAGGATCCCCAGGCTGATCGCGTTGAGCACCTGGCGCCCGCGCGGCGAGCCCTCCAGGAACGGCACCGCGACCGCGAGCAGCAGCAGCGCGCAGAAGAGGTAGAAGCAGCGCTGGCGGACGGTGAGGACGACTGTCGCGGTCGCGTCGTCGATCGGCACCGCGGCATTCTACGCCCGGCTATTTCCGGGTGGCGCCGATCACCGCGTCCGGCAGCCAGGTCGCGAGCTGCGGGAAGGCGACCAGGATCAGCAGGGCCAGCATCATGAGGCAGAAGAACGGCACGGAAGCGAGCGCGATGTAGTTGGCGTCGCGTCCGCTCATGGTCTGCAGGACGAATAGGTTGAAGCCCACCGGCGGCGTGATCTGCGCGATCTCCACCAGGATCACGATGAAGATACCGAACCAGATGAGGTCGAAGCCCGCAGCGGTGACGAGCGGCAGCACGATGGACGTGGTGAGGACTACCATGGAAATGCCGTCGATCACCATGCCGAGGAAGAGGTAGACGACGGTCAGCACGCCGAGGAGCGCGAGCGGGCTCGCGTCGAGCGAGCGCGCCCAGGCCGCGAGCTCGCGAGGAATGCCGGTGAACGCCATGCATGAGCTGAGGAAGGCGGCGCCGGCGAGGATGAAGAGGATCATGCACGAGAGGCGCGTCGCGCCCATCAGGCTCGCCCAGAAATTGCGCGCGCTGAGCGAGCCGCTCCACCAGGCGATGACCAGCGCGCCGAGCACGCCGAACGCAGCCGCCTCGGTGGCGGTCGCGTACCCGGTGAACATCGACGCCATGACGAATGCGATCAGCACCAGGCAGGGAATGAGGAGCCTCGCGCGATGCAGGCGCTGGCGGATCGTGAGATCGTCGGCATGCTGCGGGGTCTTTTGCGGATTGAGCAGCGCCCATGCGGCGATGAAACCGGAGAAGAGCACGATGAGAAGCACGCCGGGGAGCACCCCGGCCACGAACATCTTGAGGATCGAGACCTCGGCGGCGACCGCGTAGACGATCATGATGATCGAGGGCGGTATCAGCAGCCCGAGCGTGCCGGCGCCGCAGAGCGATCCGAGCACCATGCGCTCGTCGTAGCCGCGCCGCTTGAGCTCCGGCAGCGCAACCTTCCCGATGGTGGCGCAGGTGGCGGCGGAGGAGCCCGATACCGCCGCGAAGATCCCGCAGCCGAGGATGTTCACGTGCATCAGCCGTCCCGGCAACCAGCCGAGCCAGGGCGCAAGGCCTTCGAACATCTCCTCCGAGAGCCGCGTGCGGAACAGGATCTCGCCCATCCAGACGAAAAGCGGCAGCGCCGCAAGCGTCCACGACGCGCTCGAGCCCCAGAACGCCTGGAACAGATTGACCTCCGGCGGGCTCGAGGTGAAGAACTGCAGGCCGAACCATGCTGCCACCGCCATCGCCATGGCGATCCAGAGGCCGCCCGCGATCAGAACGATGAGCAGCGCAAAGACGGCGAGCGCGATGCCCAGCGTGCTCAAAGCGTCTCCGTGAAGTCGGCCGAACCCTTGCGGGCCTCTTCCGCGGCACGGTACGCCGGGCGTGCGCCGCGCAGCAGCGCAACGAAATCATCCAGCACCGCGATGAATAAGACGAGCGCGCCGGCGACGAACGCGCTCTGCGGGATCCAGATGGGGAGCTGGATCAGGCCCTGGGCGAGCTCCTTGAACTGCCAGCTTTCGTAGGTGAACCGCGCGGCCGCGTACACGATGTAGGCCACCACCAGCAGGGCCGTGCCGAGCGTGATCACCTCGGTGCGCTGGCGTACCGGCGGCGCCAGCCGCTCGATCAGCAGGCCGATGCGCACCATTTCGCCGTGACGGAAGGTGTGGCCAAGCGCGAGGAACGCCGAGGCGGCGCAGAGCCAGGCCACCATGTCGTCGGCGCCGCGCAGCAGCAGGCCGAGCTCGCGCATCGCGGCTTGTGCAAGCATCACCACGGCGATGCCGGCGAGGCAGAGCGCCGCGAGAACGCCGCTCGCCGTGTAAAGGCGATCGAGAAAGCTCCTCATCAAAGGCGCAGCGGAGGCAGACCGGCATTCACCCCCGCGTTGCCCATTCACTTACCGCGGTAAGCCTTGAGGATCGCCTGGCCGTCGGCCCCGGCGCTCTTCTCCCATTCGGCCGCCATCTGCTCGCCGATCTTCGCGAGCGCCGCCTTCAGCTCGGGCGTGGGCTCGCTCACCGACACGCCGTTCTTCGCCAGCGTCTCATCGCCTTCTTTCTCGCGCGCCTTCGACATCTCCCAGCCGCGCGGCTCGGCGGCGGCGGCCGCCTTCGTGAGCGCGTTCTGCTGCTCCTTCGGCAGCCGGCTGAAGGCGCGCTGGTTCACCACCACGACGTTCTTCGGGTTCCAGGCGTTGGTCTTGGTGTAGTTCTTGACGAACTCCCAGGCCTTGGTCGCGGTGCCAGTGGCGGACGAGGTGACCATGGCCTGCATAGCGCCGGTGGCGAACATCTGCGGCACCTCTGGGACCTGCACCACCGTCGGGCTCGCGCCGAGGAGCTCGGCGAGCCGGGCGGTCAGCGGGCTGTAGGTGCGCATCTTCGTGCCCTTCAGGTCGGCCACCGACTTGAGCGGGTCCTTGGTGTAGATGCCCTGGCCCGGCCAGGCCACCGCGTAGAGCAAGCGCAGCCCGCGTCCCTGCAGCTTCTTCTCGAGCACCGGCTTCTGCGCCTGGTAGAACTTGAACGCCGCTTCGTATCCGGGGGCGACGAAGGGCACGTTGTCGGCGGCGAACACCGGGTCCTCGTTGCTGAACTGCCCGAGGAGGAACTCGGCGATCGACACCTGGCCGGTCGAGACCGCGCGCAGGATGTCCGGATGCTTGATGAGCGTGCCGTTGGAATGCACGCTGATGTCGAGCTTGCCGCCGGTCGCCTTGTTCACGTCCTCGGCGAAGGCCTTGACGTTGCGCGTGTGGAACTCGCCCTCGGAATAGGGCGTCGGCATGTCCCAATTGGTCTGTGCCTGCGCCGCGCCGAAAACGGCTGCGGCCGCGGCGAGCGTTGCGATGCGCGCGATCATCGATCCTCCTGCGTTCTTGGAGGCCGCATCTTAGCCTAGACTGCCGCCATGTCCGACCTCTCCCTGCAGCTCGACGAGCTCGCGCGCGCCGGGCTCGCGCGCCGGCGGCGCATCGTCGAGAGCGTCGGACGGGCCGCACCTCATCGTCGAGGGCCGCCGCTACCTCGCGGGCGCGATCCCGAAGCGCCTCGGGCTGCCGGTGATCCTGGTCGTCGGATTGCGCCTGGGGTGCCTGAACCACGCGCTGCTCACACAGGAGGCCATCGAATCCGAAGGGCTCGCGTTCGCCGGCTGGGTTGCCAACCGCATCGATCCGGCCATGGCCCGGGCCGAAGAGAATGTCGAGGCTTTGAAGCGCCGCCTGCGCGCGCCGCTCATCGCCGACGTGCCGCTTGGCGCGCCTAGCGACTTTCCAGTTGCGCTAGAGCGGCTTTGGCCAGGGCGAGGCTCGCGGTGAGCCCCGGGGACTCGATGCCGAAGAGATGCACCAGGCCGGCGATGTCGTGCTCGCCCGGCCCCTGGATCCGGAAATCCGGGGCCGGCTCGCGCGGCCCCGCGGTCTTGGGACGGATGCCGGAGTAGCCCGGCAGGAGCGCGCCATCCGGCAGCGCCGGCCAGTAGCGGCGGATCGCGGCGTAGAAGCGCTCGGCACGGCGAGGATCCACGGCGTAGTCTTCCTTCCGGCCGATGCGCTCGATCCACTCCACGTCGGGACCGAAGCGCGCCTGCCCGGCGAGGTCGAGCGTGACGTGCACGCCGAGGCCGCCGGGCTCGGGAACCGGATAAACCAGGCGCGAGAACGGCGAGCGCCGGGCGAGGGAGTAGTAATTGCCCTTCGCGTAGAACTCCCCTGGCGCGAGCTCCGCACGGTAGCCCTCCATTTTTCTTGCCACCGTCGGCGCTCGAAGGCCCGCGCAGTTGATCAGGATCGAGCAGCCGATCGGCTCGCTTCCCTCGACGTGCAGCTCGAAACCGTGATTCCGCACGCAGGCCTTATCCAGGGGACTCCTCAAGGCGAGCATCGCTCCGTGCGCCTCGGCGTCGCCCAGGTAGGCGAGCATGAGCGCATGGCTGTCGATGATCCCGGTGCTGGGCGAGTAGAGCGCCGCGACGCACGAAAGCTCGGGCTCGAGCGCGAGCGCCTGGGCGCGCGTCATCCACACCACGTCGGTGACGCCGTTGGCGTGTGCCTTTTCCTGAATTTTTTCCAATTCGGGAAGCTGCAAATCATCCACTGCCACGATGAGCTTTCCGGAGCGCCGGTGCGGCACCGCGTGGCTCACGCAGTATTCGTACAGCAGCGCCTTGCCCTCGACGCAAGCGCGCGCCTTGAGCGAGCCTTTTGGGTAATAGATCCCGGCATGGATGACTTCGGAGTTGCGCGAGCTGGTGTGCGTGCCGATCGCGTCCTCGGCCTCGAGGATCACCACCTCGCGGCCCGACAGGGCGAGCGCGCGCGCCACCGCGAGGCCCACGACCCCGGCGCCGATCACCACCGCATCAAGCCGTTGCACGGAGCAGGGTCGCGCTGATAGTAGGATGCGATTCTAACCATGAGCGGCTGGCAATTCTGGATCGACCGCGGCGGCACCTTCACCGACATCGTCGCGCGCCGTCCCGACGGCGCGCTCGTCACCCACAAGCTGCTGTCTGAAAACCCCGGACGGTACCGCGACGCCGCGCTCGCCGGTATCCGCGACATCCTTTCCCTGGGAAAGCAGGCCGAGATTCCTTCCCGTCTCATTGAAGCAGTGAAGATGGGCACGACGGTGGCGACCAACGCGCTACTCGAGCGCAAGGGCAGCCGCACCGTGCTCTTCATCACGCGCGGTTTCCGCGACGCGCTGCGCATCGCCTATCAGAACCGGCCGCGCATCTTCGACCGGCACATCGTGCTGCCGGAGATGCTCTATTCGAAAGTGGTCGAGGTCGAGGAGCGCGTCGGCGCCCAGGGCGACATCGTCTTGCCTTTGGATGAGAGGCAGGCCCTGCTCGACCTCCAGGAGACCTACGACGAGGGCTACAGGTCGATCGCCATCGTGTTCATGCACGGCTACCGCTACCCGGAGCACGAGTCGAGGGTGGCGGAGCTCGCGCAGCGCGCCGGCTTCACCCAGATCTCGGTGTCGCACCGCGTGAGCCCGCTCATGAAGCTCGTCGGCCGGGGCGATACCACGGTGGTCGACGCCTATCTTTCGCCGATCCTGCGCCGCTACGTCGAGGAGGTGGCGGCCGAGCTGCCGGGCGTGCGCCTCCTTTTCATGCAGTCGAACGGCGGCCTCGCCGGCGCGCGTCAGTTCCAGGGCAAGGACGCGATCCTCTCGGGGCCCGCGGGCGGCATCGTCGGCGCCGTGCGCACCTCGGCCGCCGCCGGGTTCGACCGCATCATCGGCTTCGACATGGGCGGCACCTCCACCGACGTGTCGCACTTCGCCGGCGCTCATTTGGCCGATATGGAGCGCGAGTTCGAGACCCGGGTCGCGGGCGTGCGCATGCGCGCCCCCATGATGAGCATCCATACCGTCGCGGCGGGCGGCGGCTCGATCCTGCACTTCGACGGCGCGCGCTACCGCGTCGGCCCCGACTCCGCCGGCGCGAACCCCGGCCCCGCGAGCTACCGCCGCGGCGGGCCGCTCACCGTGACCGACGCCAACGTGATGCTCGGCAAGATCCAGCCGAAGCACTTCCCCCAGGTGTTTGGCCCCACCGGCAGCGAGTCCCTCGACTTTCAAGTCGTGAAGGACGCGTTTTCTAAGCTCACCGCAAAGATCGCGGACGGCCGCTCGCCCGAGCAGGTCGCCGAGGGCTTCGTGCAGATCGCGGTGGGCAACATGGCGAACGCGATCAAGCACATCTCGGTACAGCGCGGCCACGACGTCACGCAGTACACGCTGTGC
>DASYPG010000320.1:0-1940 GCA_036006885.1 Burkholderiales bacterium
GATCAACATGAGGAACCCCTTCTCCTTTGCGGCGTTCCCGTCGTGGAAGCGCGTGTTCGAGGACCAGTCGAAGGAAGCGCAGGCCGCGGTATACAGGGACGTCAATTTCAGAAATCGATTCAGGGAAGAGCTGAAGCGCCCGGCCTCGTTCGGCAACTGGGAGCGCATCACCGTGCACGAGGTGCGTTCTCCCGCGCTGAAGCACCTGGAAGGCCGCACCGTGGCCGAGATCGCCGCCGAGCGGGGGGTGGACGGTGTCGATGCGCTGCTCGACGTCACGCTCGCCGACGATCTGCAGAACGAATTCACCATGCAGTCGTTCAATACACGCGTCGACCGCATGACCGAGATCCTGCGGAACAAGGACATGCTGCTCGGCCTGGGCGACGGCGGCGCGCACCTCGACATGCTGTGCGACTCGGGGTATCCGACCTATGTGCTCGGCACCTGGGTGCGGGAAAGAAAAGTACTGAGCCTGGAAGAGGCGGTGCGGCGGATGACCTCGGATCCCGCGGACTTCTTCGGCATCCGCGATCGCGGGCGGCTCGCGCCTGGACTGGCGGCGGACCTCACGGTCTTCGACCCGGCGCGCGTGGCCTCGGTCGGCCGCCCAGAGCGCGTCTACGACCTGCCCGGCGGCGCGAAGCGCATGGTGATGCGCTCGAAGGGCATCGAGTACACCGTAGTGAACGGCGCGATCACGTGGGAGAAAGGCGCGCTTACGGGCGTCGCCGCGGGTCAGGTTCTGCGTTCCTGATAAATAGGGACAGACCCTGAGAAAATAGGGTCTGTCCCTATTTATCAGCCCAGGGCATTTCCTTCCACATCGCGCGGTACATGCCATCGGCCTCGCGCACCAGAGCCTCGTATTCGGCCGGCGCGAGATAGCGCAGCGGCGCGAAGAACTGCGCCGCCTTCGCCTGGAACTCGGGATCGGCGACCGAGACCGCCACCGCCTTCACCAGGCGCTCGCGGACGTCCTGCGCCAGCCCTTTCGGGCCGACCAGGCCGCGCAGCGACGACATCTCGATGTCGTAGCCCTGCTCGCGCGCGGTCGCGAGCTGCGGCGCGAGGTTGGTGCGCGCCGGGCTCATCTGCACGAGGTTGCGCAGCGGCGAGCCGCCCTTCTGGTACTGCAGGGCCTCGCCGATGTTGATGGCGGCGACCATGATCTGCTTGCCGAGGATGGCGGCGCGCACCTCGGCTGAGCCCTTGAACGGGATGTGGCGCATCTTCACGCCCGCCGCGCGCTCGAACTTGAGCATCGCGAGATGGTCGTCGGAGCCGATTCCCGTGGTGCCGACCGTCACCGCGCCGGGATTGGCCTTGGCATAGGCGGCGAGCTCGGCGAGGCTCCTCACGTTGGTGTCGACATGGACCGAGAAATTGCACGGGTCGTCGATGATGTTGCCGATGTAATCGAAGCGCTGCCAGGTGAACTGGGCGGCGCGCTCGATCGGGATCGTGAGCAGCGGCGGCGTGTTGACGAAGCCGATGGTGTAGCCGTCGGCCGGCGCGGTCGCGAGCGCCGCGAAGCCGACCTCGCCGCCGGCGCCGGCGCGGTTCACGATCACGATCTTCGCTCCGCCGCCCAGGTTCTTCTCGACGTAGGGCGCGAGCGCCCGCGCGATGAGATCGGTTCCGCCGCCGGGCGGGTACGCAATGATCATGGTGATCGGACGCTCGGGATAGGCAGCGAGGGCGCTTTGCCCTAACACCGTGAGCAACAGCGCAACGAAGAATCGCATCGACCCTCCTCCGGAAGATCCTTATGGTAGCCGCATCAGCTCGGCGAGGCGCGCGGCATCCGCAAGCTTCTCGAGGCCGAGGACCGCATCTCGCAGCTCGGCCACGCGTTGCTCCGGCAGGGCGTGCCGGGCAAGCTGCTCGAACTTCCGCGTGATCTCCGCGGCCGAGGCGAAGTCCCGCTCGCTCCCGCG
>DASYPG010000321.1:0-5032 GCA_036006885.1 Burkholderiales bacterium
TCCCGCGAGGAGAGCTGGTGCAGCGCGTCGGGCGCCTTTTTCTCGTGCAGGTAGTCGGTGATGACGGTGTCGGTCACGCTCGGGCTGAGGTAGCGGCCGCCGGCGCCGACCTGGCGGATGGCATCGATCAGCTCCTCGGAGAGGTCGCGCTTCAGCACGTAGCCGCGCGCGCCGACCTGCAGCGACTGGTAGACCCGCTCGCTGTCGGAGTACATCGACAGCATGATCACCTTCGCCTCGGGGTTGCGCCGCACGATCTCCCGCGCGGCGTCGATGCCGTTCATCCCCGGCATGACGATGTCGAGCAGGATGACATCGGGCGCGAGCTCCTGGGCGAAGTGCACCGCGTCGGTGCCGTCGGCGGCCGTGCCGACCACCTCCAGGTCGTCCTGCGCCGCGAGCAGGTAGCGGATGCCGTCGGCCACCACCGCGTGGTCGTCGGCAATGAGGATCCTCAGCGCCATGGCTACACTCTTTTTAGTCCTCGGCCCGAAGCGAGTCAATGTTCCTGTAGGACACAGCGTGACAGGGCTAGAATCCGCCCAAAAATGGGTTTCGCCGATTAATCCCCTGTAATGGACAAGGTCGATTTAACCGCCCTCGGATGGCTCGCGCTCCTCGCCCTCGTGGCCACGGGGGCGCTGCTGCGGGTGCGGCCGCACGAGCGGCTCACCTTCCTCAACACGCTGTGGCTCTTCTTCCTCGGTATCGCCGGCCAGGCCGCAGCGGTGACGCTGCTCGCGCTCGACCTGCCGCGCGCCGCGGGCGCGGTGCACACCGTCTTCCGCATCCTCACCGCGGTGGCGCTGATCCGCCTGTTCGGCTTCGTCATCTTCCGCCTGCTCCTGCCGTTCGCGGGGAAGCGCCCCACGCGCATCGTCGAGGACCTCGCCATCGTGCTGGCCTACGTGGGCTACGGCCTAGTGCAGCTGCGCGGCGCCGGCGTCGACCTCGGCAGCCTGGTGACCACCTCGGCGATCCTCACCGCGGTGATCGCCTTCGCCATGCAGGACACGCTCGGCAACGTGCTCGGCGGGCTCGCGATTCAGCTCGACAACTCGGTGCAGGTGGGCGACTGGATCAGGGTCGATGCCGAGCTCACCGGGCGGGTGCGCGACATCCGCTGGCGCACCACGCTGATCGAGACCCGCAACTGGGAGACGGTGCTCATCCCGAACAGCACGCTCATGAAGGGGCGCGTGGCGATCCTCGGGCGGGGTGAAGGCAGCGCCCCGGCGTGGCGGCGCTGGATCGGCTTCATGGTCGACCCCGGCGTGCCGCCGGCGCGCGTCATCGCGATGATCGAGGACGAGATGCGCGAGCTGGCGATCCCGAACGTCGCCCGCACCCCGGCGCCGAGCTGCATCCTCCAGGGTTTCGAGCAGGGCAACCTGCGCTACAGCTTGCGTTACCACCTCACCGACTTCCTCGAGGACGACACCACCGACTCGATGGTGCGCGTGCACCTCTTCGCCACGCTGCAGCGCGCGGGCATCCGCATGGCCGAGCCGCAGCAGACCGTCCACGCGGTGGCGCGCGACCAGGCGCACGCCGAGACGGTGAAGAAGCGCGAGCTCACCCGGCGGCTGCAGATGCTCAACTCGGTGCAGCTCTTCGCCGGCCTTTCGGACAACGAGAAAGCCGACATCGCCGAGCGCCTGCAGTACGCGCCCTTCGCGCGCGGCGACGCCATCACCAAGCAGGGCAGCACCGCGCACTGGCTCTACATCCTCGCCTTCGGCGAGGCCGAGGTGCTCTACGAGCCGCCAGCCGGCAGCCCGCAGGTCATCGGCCAAGTCCCGCCGGGCCAGTTCTTCGGCGAGATGGCGCTCATCAGCGGCGAAGCGCGCAGCGCCACTGTCATGGCGAAGACCGACGTCGAGTGCTACCGCCTCGACCGTGCCTCGTTCCAGGAGCTGCTGCGGACGCGGCCCGAGATCGCCGCCGAAGTGCGCCGCGTGATCGGCGCGCGCAAGCCCGACCTCGACCAGGTGCGCGACGCGTTCGCGCGCGTGCCCGAGACGCTCGACGAGAAAAAGGTGCGCCTGCTCACTCGCATCCGGCGCTTCTTCTTCGGCCAGCTCGCCTAGGCCGCGAGGAACTGGTCCTCGCCGAGCGCCATCACGCCGGCGGCGCCCTTCACCACCGTGTCGCGCAGGCCGGGCGCCTGCACCAGCACATGGTCGCCGTAGAAGCGCGCAGTCGCGATCTTGGCTTTGAGAAAAGACGCTTCCCCCGACCCCTGCGCAACTTTCCGCTCGGAGATGACCGCAGCGCGCGCCATCTGCCAGCCTCCGGCGACGATTCCGGCGAGCTTGAGGAACGGCACCGCGCCGGCGAAGGCGGCGAGCGGATTCTTCTCGGAGACGATGAACTGCACGCAGTCGCCGAGCGCCTGGGCGCCCGCGGCGAGCTGCGCGCGCAGGCTCTGGATGTCGGCGTTACCGGAGCGCGCGAGCTCGGCGTCGAACGCCTTGAGCTCGCCGAGCCACGCCTTCGCGGTGGCGCCGCCCTCGCGCGCGATCTTGCGCCCGACGAGGTCCATCGCCTGGATACCGGTGGTGCCTTCGTAGATCGTGGTGATGCGCGCGTCGCGCAGGTATTGCGCGGCGCCGGTCTCCTCGACGAACCCCATGCCGCCGTGCACCTGCACGCCGAGCGAGGCGATCTCGATCCCGGTCTCGGTGGACCAGCCCTTGACGATCGGGATCATGAGATCGACGAAGGCTTGATGCCTCTTGCGCCTTTCCGCGTCTGGATCCCTGCTGGCAAAATCGAGCGCGGCGGCCACCACGTACGCGAGCGCGCGCATCGCCTCGGTCTGCGACTTCATCAGCATGAGCATGCGGCGCACGTCGGGGTGGCGAATGATCGGCACGGTCTTGCCGCCGGCCGCGAGGTCGCGCCCCTGCAGGCGCTCCTTGGCGAAGGCGAGCGCGCGCTGGAACGCGCGCTCGGCGATCGCCACGCCCTCGAGGCCGACGCCGAAGCGCGCCGCGTTCATCATGATGAACATGGTCTCGAGGCCCCGGTTCTCCTCGCCGACGAGGTAGCCCACGGCGTTCTCGTAGATCATCACGGCGGTGGGACTCGCGTGGATGCCGAGCTTGTGCTCGAGCGAGGCGCAGCGCGCGCTGTTCCTCTCGCCGAGCGAACCGTCGGGCAGCAGCAGGAACTTCGGCACCACGAAGAGCGAGATGCCTTTGGTGCCCTCGGGCGCCTCGGGCGTGCGCGCGAGCACGAGGTGCACGATCTGCTTGGTGAGATCGTGCTCGCCGTAGGTGATGAAGATCTTCTGCCCCGAGATCCGGTAGTGATCTCCATTCCTCACGGCCTTTGTTTTTACAAGGGCCAGGTCCGACCCGGCCTGCGGTTCCGTGAGGTTCATGGTGCCGGTCCACTCGCCCGCCACCATCTTCGGGATGTAGGTCTGCTGAAGCGCCTCGGAGCCGCGCAGCGCGAGCGCGTGCACCGCGCCCTGCGTGAGGAGCGGACACAGCGAGAAGCTCATGTTGGCGCTGGTCCACATCTCGTCCACCGGCGTCGCGACGAGCTTGGGCAGCCCCTGCCCGCCCCAGTCGGGCTCGAACGGCAGCGCGTTCCATCCGCCCTCGGCGAACTGGCGGTACGCGTCGCGAAAGCCTTTCGGCGTGCGCACCTCGCCGTCGGACCATTTCGAGCCTTCCTGGTCGCCGCTGCGGTTGAGAGGATCGAGGACGCCGGAGGCGAAGCGCGCCGCCTCCTCCAGGATGGCGTCGACCGTGTCGGGCGTCGCCTCTTCATAGCCGGGCAGTCTTGCGACCTCGGACAGGCCGGCGAGCTCGTTCAGCACGAACCGCATGTCTTTCAGGGGAGCGGCATAGGTGCTCATGGGTTCACCTCGAAAACTACTTCTTCAGTTCGTCCACCAGGGTGGGAACGACCTGGAAGAGATCGCCGACGATGCCGTAGTCGGCGACCTGGAAGATCGGCGCCTCCTCGTCCTTGTTGATGGCGACGATCACGCGGCTGTCCTTCATGCCGGCGAGGTGCTGGATGGCGCCGGAAATGCCGACCGCGATGTAGAGGTCCGGCGCGACGATCTTGCCGGTCTGGCCGACCTGCCAGTCGTTCGGCACGAAGCCCGCGTCGACCGCGGCGCGCGAGGCGCCCATCGCCGCGCCGAGCTTGTCGGCGAGGGGCTCGAGCACCTTGGTGAAGTTCTCGCCCGAGCCCATGCCGCGCCCGCCCGAGACGATGATCTTCGCCGCGGTGAGCTCGGGACGCTCCGACTTCGACACCTCGCGGCTCACGAACGCGGACAGCCCGCTGTCTTCCGGTGGAGTAATGGACTCAATTGGGGCGGAACCCCCGGTGGGAGCAACGGCATCGAAAGCCGTGGTGCGAACGGTGATCACCTTGATCGCATCCTTCGACTTCACGGTGGCGAGCGCGTTGCCGGCGTAGATCGGCCGTACGAAGGTGTCGGCGCTCTCGATTCCCGAGATGTCGGAGATCTGCTGCACGTCGAGGAGCGCCGCGGCGCGCGGCATCACGTCCTTTCCGGTAGACGTCGCCGGGGCGAGGATATGAGAATAATTTTTTCCCAATGAAACAATCAGCGCGGCGAGGTTCTCCGCCAGGAACTCGCCAAGGTGCGGCGCGTCCGCGTGCAGCACTTTCTTCACGCCGGCCACTTTGCCGGCTGCGCCCGCGGCCGCGGCCGCGTTGTGGCCGGCGACCAGGACGTGGATGTCGGCGCCGAGCTTCTGCGCGGCGGCGACGGTGTTCAGCGTGGCCTTCTTGATCGTCTGGTGGTCGTGCTCGGCGAGGACCAGGACGGCCATCAGAGTACCTTCGCATCGTTGCGGAGCTTCTCGACCAGCGCTTTCGCGTCGGGCACCTTGACCCCCGCCTTGCGCTTCGAGGGCTCGATCACCTTCAGCGTGCTCAAGCGCGGCGCGACGTCCACGCCGAGGGCCTCGGGCTTGAGCGTCTCGAGCGTCTTCTTCTTCGCCTTCATGATGTTCGGCAGCGTCACGTAGCGCGGCTC
>DASYPG010000322.1:0-8027 GCA_036006885.1 Burkholderiales bacterium
GTTCGCGTTCGCGCTGTGGGACCGCCGCGCGCAGCGCCTGTTTCTCGCGCGCGACCATCTCGGCGTGAAGCCGCTCTACTACCATTGGGACGGCGCCACGCTGGTGTTCGGGTCGGAGCTCAAGGCGCTGATCGAGCATCCCGCAGTTTCCCGGGAGATTGACCTCGACGCGCTCGCGCTTTACCTCGAGTCACAGTACATTCCCGCGCCGCGCTCGGTGTACCAGAGCGTGCAGAAGCTTCACGCCGGCCACGCCATGACGCTCGAGCGCGGCAAGCTCTCGGCGTGGCGCTACTGGCTGCCCGACTACTCCCGCAAGCTCGAGCTCGACGAAGGCGAGGCGCTGGCCCGGCTCGAGAGCGAGCTGCGGCGCTCGGTGCGCAGCATGCTGGTGTCCGACGTGCCGCTGGGAAGCTTCCTATCCGGCGGCGTCGATTCCAGCGTGGTGAGCGCGCTCATGGTCGATATCGCCGGCCGGCCGATCGATACCTTTACCCTGGGCTTCCACGGCGATACCGCGGAGAGCGAGCACCGGCAGGCCGACCTCGTGTCGCGCCACATCCACAGCACCAACCATGTGCTGATGCTGAGCCCCGCGGACCTGCTCTCGGCCTTCCATAGCTGGGCGGAGGCGTTCGACGAGCCCTTCGCCGATCCCGCCGCGCTGCCGACCATGTTCCTCGCCCAGCTCACCCGCCGCCACGTCACCGTGGTGCTCACCGGCGAGGGCGCCGACGAGGTGTTCTCGGGCTACGGCAACTACCGCAAGCGCGTGCAGGAGGAGCGCATCAGCGCAATGCTTTGGCCTCTCCGACCATTGATTGGGTTCCTGCCCGCCGAGTTGCGCAAGGATCGGCTGCTGAAGGCGATCGGCGAGCCGCGCGCGCGACGCTACGTCACGATCCCGCACGTGTTTGACGCCGCGCTGCAGCCCAAGCTCTTCTCCGAGCGCTTCCTCGCCGCGCGGCGCACGAGCATGGCTGACTATGCCGAGCGCTTCTTCGACGAGTGCAACTCGAGGCACTACATCGACCGCCTGATGTACGTCGACGCGCGGCTGTGGCTGCCGGACGACCTGCTCACCAAGGTCGACCGCGCCACGATGGCCTACTCGCTCGAGGCGCGGGTGCCCTACCTCGATCACCGTTTCTTCGAGTTCTGCGCGAGCCTCGATCCGGATCTCAAGCAGCGCGGCCGCACCGGCAAGTACCTCCTGAAGAAGCTCGCCGAGAAGCTGCTGCCGCCGGAGATCGTCCACCGTCGCAAGCAGGGTTTCATGCCGCCGCTCGCCGAGTGGTTCGGCGGCCTGCTGCGAGGGGAAGCGAGCGCGGCGTTCGCGAGCCTGGCCAAGCGTGGTCTGTTCCGGGAAGAAGCGCTGACCGCAATCGTGCGGCAGCAGGATTCGGGGCAGCGGCGCCACGGCGGCCGCCTGTGGGCGCTGCTGGTGCTGGAAAAATGGTTTCAGCGCTACGCGCCGGGGTTCGCGCTCTAGCGCCATGTGCGGTATTGGCGGCTTTTTCGCGCAGCGGCCGGTGCCGGACCCGGTGAGCGCTGCCATGCAGCAGGCGTTGCGGCCGCGCGGGCCGGATGCCGAGCACGCCTCGGGCTACCAGAACAACCGCCTGCTGCACGCGCGCCTTTCGATCATCGACCCGCGGCCCGAGGCCGACCAGCCGATGGTCAATGACCGCGGCGATATCTGGATCGTCTACAACGGCGAGGTCTACGACTGGGAGGCCGGGGCAGCGGAGCTGCGGGCGGCCGGGGCGAGGTTCCGCACGCGCTCGGACACCGAATTCATCCTGCGCGGCTACGAGGCCTGGGGAATCGAGCGCCTGCTCGAGCGGCTGCGCGGAATGTTCGCCTTCGCGATCCTCGACGCGCGCAGCTCGAAGGCGTACCTCGCGCGCGACCGCATGGGAGAGAAGCCGCTCGTCTATGCCCGCGTCGGTGACGAGCTCGCGTTCGGCTCCCTGGTGCGCGCAGTGCTTCCTTTCCTTTCCCCCGAGCGGCGCGTTCTTTCGCCGCAAGCGATCGACGCCTATCTCGCCCACCGCTACGTGCCGGCGCCCGGCACCGTGTTCCGCGACATCCGCCGCCTGGAGAACGGCCATTATCTCGAGTTCGACCTGCGCACACGCGAGCTCACCAAGCGCCGCTACTGGCAGCCGATGCCGGAGGCGGGCTCGTGGCTCGACGCGCTCGACGAGTCGGTCCGCATGCGCACCATCGCGGAGCGTCCGCTGGGGGTGCTGCTCTCCGGCGGCATCGATTCCACCGTGGTGGCGAGCCGGCTCGCGCAGCAGCGGATGACGAGCTACCGCACCTATACCGCGGCCTTTCCGGGGAGCGACATGGACGAGTCGCCGGCCGCCCGCGAGACCGCGGCGGCGCTCGGCCTGCCGAACACGCCGATCATCGTTCCGGACCACCTGGAGCATGACTTCTCCCGCATCGTCGCCGCGCTCGATGAGCCCTTCGCCGACCCGTCGAGCTTCCCGTCCTGGTACCTCGCGCGCGAAGTGAGCCGCGAGGTGAAGGTCGTACTGGCGGGCGATGGCGGTGACGAGCTTTTCGCGGGCTATAAGCGCGTCGCCAAGCACTTGCGCACGGCCTGGCGCGGCACATTCAGGCTGCCGCTCGAGCCGCGGCCGGCGCTCGAGGGCGGCAAGCTCGCCGCCGAGCTCGCGATGGACTGGCGCAGCGCTTACTCGCTGCGCTTTTCCGGATTTGCGCCGGCGCAGCGCGCGTTCCTCCAGGGCGGGCGGCGGCTTTCCTCGCTGGTCCATTGGCGCGAGCCCGACTTCGAGGCGCGCACGCCGCTCGAGCAGTTGCTCGCGGTCGACTTTGCCAACTACCTGCCCGAGTACATCCTGCGCAAGTCGGACCTGTGCACCATGGCGCACGGGCTCGAGGCACGCGCGCCGTACCTTGACCATCGCTTCGTGCAGCGGCTCCTCGCGCTGCCGGCGCGAGAGCGCTACACGCGCCCGCCGAAGCTGCTGCTGCGCGCTGCGATCGACCCCCGCCTGCCGCAGAACCTGTTCGATCGCAAGAAGCGCGGCTTCAATCCGCCGCTGCGTGACTGGCTGCGTGGCGGCCTGGCCGCGCGCTTCGACAGCCTGGGAAAGCGTCTGCAAGACCTAACGGCCGGACAGCTCGCCGCAGGCGCCGTGGACTCCTTCGTGCGACGCTATGTCGAGGGCGCCGAGCGACTCGCCGAGCAGGTGCTGCAGCTCCTGATCCTGGACGAGAGCCTGTCGCAGCTTTCTTCCTTGCCAAAGTGAACCCAATCTCGCTTCAGAACGTGTCCAAAGTGCTGGTCGTCAAGCTCGGTCACCTTGGCGACGTGCTGCTCGCGGCGCCGGTCGTCTCGGTCCTCAAGCGCCGCGCGCCGTACGCTGAAATCGACGCGCTGGTCTACGCCGACACCGCGTCGATGCTCACCGGGCATCCCGGCCTGTCCCGGCTTTTCACGATCAATGGCGCGGAGCTCAAGCTGCTCTGGATGCTGCGCAAGCGCCGCTATGATCTCCTGGTCGCCTTGTCCGACAGGCCGCGCATCGCCTGGCTCGCGCGCCTGATCGGAGTGCGCTACGCCGTGAGCCCGCAGCGCGTCGGCCGCCCGGGACTGTGGCAGCGCAGCTTCACGCATTTCTACTCTATCCCGCCTGGCAACAGCCGCCATACCGTCGAAGTGCACCTGGACGCCTTGCGCGCGCTCGGCATCGATGTTGCCGACGAGGAGCGCCGCATCGCCCTCGTGCCTGGCCGCGAGGCCGAGCGGCGCATCGACGCGCTCGCCCTGCCCAAGCGCTTCATCGTCGTGCACCCCGCTTCGCGCTGGCTCTTCAAGTGCTGGACGGCGGCGCGCACGGCCGAGCTCGTCGACACGCTGCAGGCGCGCGGCGAGCGCGTGGTGCTCACCGGGTCGGCCAATCCCGAAGAGAACGCGCTGGTCGAGAACATCGTGCGCCGGTTGCGCGTGCCGGCCACCAACCTCGCGGGCAAGCTCTCCCTGAAGGAGCTCGCCGCGCTCATCGGTCGGGCGGCGCTTTTCGTCGGCGTCGACTCGGCGCCGATGCACATGGCCTCGGCCATGGGCACGCCCGCCGTGGCCCTGTTCGGGCCCTCCGGGGAAGTGGAATGGGGACCCTGGCAGATCCCGCACCGCGTCATCGTCTCGGGCCACGCCTGCCGCCCCTGCGGCTACAACGGCTGCGGCGGCGGCAATCGCAGCGAATGCATCGAGACGATTCCGGTCCGCGCCGTGCTGCAGGCGGTGGACGAGCTCGCGCATGCAACCTGAGCGCCTGCGCATCGTGCATACGGAGAGCTCGACCGGCTGGGGCGGGCAGGAAATCCGCATCCTGACCGAAGCCGAAGGCATGCTGGGACGCGGACACCAGGTGACGCTTCTCACCCCTCCTGCCGCGACGATCTACCAGGCGGCGCAGCGGCGCGGTATCCCCGTAGTCGCAATGGCGATCGAAAAGAAGCGCCCATCCGCCCTGGCAGCGATGATCCGCTTTCTCTTTCGTGAAAGGGAACGCTGCGACGTCATCAACACGCACAGCTCCACGGATTCGTGGCTGACGGCGCTGGCCGCGATCTTGCTGCGCGGTGCGCCTCCGGTGGTGCGAACCCGGCATGTCTCCACCGCGGTGAGCAGGGACCGCGCCACCCGCTGGCTCTACACCCGGGCGAGCGCGCACGTCGTTACCACCGGAGAAGCGCTTCGCCGCCAGCTTGGGCGCGACAACGGCTTCGATTCACGCCATATTACTTCGGTGAGAACCGGCATCGATCTGCGTCGCTTCCGGCCTATGGAGCGGGACGCCTGCCGGCGGGCGCTGGGCGTCGATGCGCGTCCCGCCCTCGGCATCGTGGCCACGTTGCGCGACTGGAAGGGCCACGACTATCTGCTCGATGCCTGGGCGCGGCTGCGAGCTGGTTTTCGCGACTGGCAGCTCCTCGTGATCGGCGACGGGCCCCAGCGCGCACGCCTGGAGGCGCGCACGAGGGCCGAGGGCCTGGCCGATGCGGTGCGGTTTGTCGGCAACCAGGACGATGTTCCACGGTGGCTGAACAGCCTCGATCTGTTCACCCTGCCCTCGTTCGGCGATGAAGGCGTGCCGCAGGGGATCATGCAGGCCATGGCTTGCGGGCTCGCCGTCGTGTCGACGCCGGTCGGCGCGATCGAGGAGGCCGTGCAGCGTGACCGAACCGGGCTGATCGTGCCGCCCAAGGACGCAGCGGCGCTCGCCAGCGCTCTGGCCCTGCTGATGGCGGACGAGCCGCGCCGCCGCGCCTTGGGCGCGGCGGGGCATGAGTATGCGCAAGCGCACTTCGGCATCGAACTGATGCTGGACAGGATGGAAGCGGTCTTCCGGGCGGCGATCCATGGCTAGCCGCCTCTGGCCGCGGCTCCATGCCTTGAGCCACGGCGCCGCCGGTCTCTTGTTGCGGCAGCGGCGCCGGCCCGAGCGAGTACGGCGCCTGCTCGTCGCGCAGCATCTCATGCTCGGCGACACCATCATGCTCACGCCGCTGCTGAAGAAGGCACGCCGGCGCTTCCCGGATGCCGAGATCGTGATGACCGTGCCGCGCGCGTACGCCGCCTTGTATGCCGGCAAGCCGTATGGCGTCGTCGCGCTGCCGCTCGATTCCCGCTCGCTGGATGATCACCGGGCCTTGCGCCGCCGGCGCGGCTTCGACCTGGCGCTGGTCCCCGGCGACAACCGCTGGACCTGGCTTGCGGCTGCCGCGGATTCACGCTGGATCGTGGCCTTTGCGTCGGACCAGGCGGGCTACAAGGACTGGCCCGTCGACGAGCGCCGCGCCATGCCGCATTCGCCGATGGCCTGGGGCGAGATCGCCGCGACGTTGCTCGACGGCGAGGATCCCGAGCCCTACACGCCCGAGGAGTGGCCGGCGCCGCCGTTCGCGCCGTACGCGCGCCCGCAGCGGGGCTATTGCGTGCTCCATCTGGGCGCGAGCAGTCCGCACAAGCTATGGCCGAACGAGCGCTGGCGCGCGGTCATGCAATGGGCGCAAAGCCGGGGCCATGAAGTCGTGCTGAGTGCTGGCCGCGGCGAAGAGCGCCTGCTCGAGGAGCTCGACCCCCGGGGAGAATGCAGCGGGCTCGCGGGCAGGCTCGACCTGGCGCAGCTCTGGGATCTGCTGCGCCATGCGGCTTTTCTCGCATGCCCGGACACGGGAGTGGCGCATCTTGCGCGCCTCGTCGGTGTGCCGACCGTCGCACTTTATGGCCCGGGCTCGCCGATCAGCACCGGGCCGGGCCGCTTCTGGGCGACGAGCCCGTTCCGCGCGCTCTGGGACCCCGAGGTCCCCTGCCGCGATCAGAACCTGCTGTTCGAGCGCAGACTCATCTGGCTGCGGCAATGCTGGAGGAGCGTCGAGGAGTGCGGCGATCCCGTGTGCATCCGGAGGATCACCGTGAACGAGGTGATCGAGGCCATCGATGCCGTGGCGCCGGTCAGGGCTTGAGACGCGGGAAGCGGAACCAGCGCGCGCTCTCGCCGGAGAGCGGAACCACCAGGAACATGACGCCGGTCGTCGACTCGCGGACGTGCGTGACCAGGAAAGGATCGGCCTGTTGCAGCTCGATCCTGACGCTTTCCCGGCCCGACATGAGGTCGGAGGCGACCCAGCGCCGGGCTGAGAGCTCCAGCCGGCCCCGGTCGCAACGCGCCTCGCCCGCCTTGATGCTGAAGCGTCGCGTCTGCGGCTTCAGGCCCTCTCCGGCGACGGTGACCTCGACGGAGTCTTCGGCGGCGAACTCGAGGCGCACGGTGCTCACCTTCTCCCACGGACTATCTTCGCCGAACAGCTCACGCGTAAGCGAAGGCCGGTCAGTCTGGCCGAACGACTCGCCGCGATCGGCATAAGTGCCCTCGAACTGCCGGCAATCCGCGGCCGCCGGCGCGGGGATGGGATCCCAGGCGATCGGATAGGGTGCGTCGGTGACGGTGCACCCGCCGAGCAGCACGCACAGCAAAATCCGTTTCACGCGCGGCGGTAATACTGCCTGAACCAGGCGGCGAAGCGTTGCAGGCCCTCCTCGAGCGGCGTGGAAGGCGCGAAGCCGACCGCGCGAGCGAGCGCGGTGGTGTCGGCGTAGGTGGCCTTGACGTCGCCCGGCTGCATGGGCTTCATCTCCAGCAGCGCCTTCTTCCCAAGCGCGCGCTCGAGCGCGGCGATGTAGTCGAGCAGCCCCACGGCTTGGTGGTTGCCGATGTTGTACACGGCGTAGCGCTGCGGGCGGTCGAGCACGCGGAGCGTGCCCTCCACGATGTCGTCGACGTAGGTGAAATCGCGCTGCATGTCGCCGTGATTGAAGACCTGAATCGGCTTTTCGCCCAGGATGGCGTTGGCGAAGAGCATCGGCGACATGTCCGGCCGTCCCCACGGACCGTAGACGGTGAAGTAGCGCAGCGCCGTGGCGTGCAATCCGAAGAGGTGGCTGTAGGCGTGCGCCATCAGCTCGTTCGACTTCTTGGTCGCGGCGTAAAGGCTTACCGGGTGGTCGACGCTCTGGCTTTCCGACCACGGAACCGGGTTCGTGCCGTAAACGCTCGAGCTCGATGCGAACACGAGGTGGCCGGGCGGGTGCTGCCGGCAGCATTCGAGGAGGTTGGCGAAGCCGACGAGGTTCGTCTGGATATACACCGCCGGGTTCTCGAGCGAATAGCGCACGCCCGCTTGCGCGGCCAGATGCAGGACCGCGTCGGGTTTCGCCTTTTCAAAAACTTTTTTCAAATCCGAGGCGTTTGCGATGTCCAGCTCGTGGAACTCGATGCGCAGCTGCTTCAGTCGGTCGCGCTTGAGCTGCACCGAGTAGTACGGCGAGAGGTTGTCGACGCCCACGACCTCGTCGCCGCGCGCGGTGAGACGCTGCGCGCAGTGCATGCCGATGAACCCGGCGACCCCGGTGACCAGGATCTTCATTCCTGCTCCGCCTTGTGCAGCTCGATCAGCTTGGCATATTTCATGTAGCTATTCAT
>DASYPG010000323.1:0-3707 GCA_036006885.1 Burkholderiales bacterium
CTGCGTCCCACCAGGTGCAGTCGCGAAAGCGCGGGATGTCCCTGCAGCACCGGCGCGGTGTCGTCGTAGACCAGCGCGTCGACCTCCACACCGCGTGCCCTCAGCACGGTAAGCACCGGCCCGGCAAGCAGCACCTCGTCGCGGGGGCACAGCTTAATGACCAGCGCACGCCCGCATTCCCCCAGCGGGACCGCGTCTTTCACCATTCGGCCGAAGATAGCAGAATCGGTCCATGCGTTTCCTGACGCTCGCCTGGTTGCTCGGCGCGGCGAGCGCCTTCGCCGGGGTGTCCGCGGTGGACAGCGATGGCCGGCGCATCGAGCTCGCAGGGCCGGCGCAGCGCATCGTCAGCCTGGCGCCGCACGTCACCGAGCAGCTTTTCGCCGCCGGCGCCGGCAAGAAGCTTGTCGCGGTGTCCGAGTACAGCGACTACCCGGAGGAAGCCGGGCGGCTGCCGCGGGTGGCGAGCTCCGGTGGCGTCGACCTCGAAAGAGTGCTCGCGCTCAAGCCCGACCTCGTCGTGGCGTGGCGTCTCGAAGCGACAGCCGCGGCGCTGGCACGGCTCGAGGCGCTTGGGCTGCCGGTGTTCTACAGCGAGCCGCGCCGCCTCGCCCAGATCCCGGACAGCATCGAGGCCCTAGGCCAGCTCGCCGGTACCAGCGATGTGGCTCACAGCCTGGCCGCTTCACTGAGGTCGCAGTTAGAGGCTCTAAAAGCGAAATACGGGTCCAGGCGTCCAGTCAGCGTGTTCTACCAGATCTCCGAGCGCCCGCTCATGACGCTCGGCGGCCGCCAGTTCGTGTCCGACGCGATCGAGCTCTGCGGCGGCCACAACGTGTTCGCCGATTCGCCGGTCATGGCGCCGCAGGTGAATATCGAAGCGGTGCTCGCGGCGGACCCGGAAGCGATCATTACCGCGAGCACCATTCCGTCGGACCGCTCATGGCAGGCGCTCTGGCGGCGCTTTCCCGGGATGCGCGCGGTGCGCGCAAACAACCTCTATGCGGTGCCGATGAACGAGATGCACCGCCACGGGCCGCGGGCGATCGGCGCCACGGCGCTCCTTTGCGGCTACATCGACGAGGCGCGGCTCAAGGCTGCCAGCCCACGCTAAGAAAGAAGCCGCGCGGAGCCGTATTGAAGCCGTGCACGATCTGGTAGTCCTCGTCGAAGGCGTTCTCCAGCCGCGCGCTGAGGTAGAGGTTCTTGTTGAGCTCGTAGCGGGCGAGCAGGTTCACCACCGTATACGACGCGAGTTCCGTCCGCTCGAAGGTCGCGATATCGACATCCGGGCGCGGCCCCGAGGCGAGCAGCTCGCCGCCGAGGCGCAAACGGCCAAAATTGCGGAAGGCGGCGATCGATCCGAACGCCTTCGCGCGCCGGATGGCGGCGCGCTCGATGTCGTCGGGTTCCTGCTCGACCGCGTCCTGCAAGGTCAGCGCGGCGCGCAGGTCGATTCCGGCGACGCGCCCGCTGTAGGAGGTCTCGACGCCAGTCACTTTCGCCTTGCGCACGTTCTGCACGGTGAAGGTCGCGTTATCGAAGGTGATTGCGTCCTGGTAGTCGGTATGGAACGCCACAGTACGGACACGGTTCGTCCCGCTCGCCCACTGCACCCCGAGCTCGTTGGTGCGCGCGCGCTCGGGACGCAGTTGCGGGTTGCCGCCGAAGCCGAACAGGTCCTGGAACGTCGGCGCGCGGAATGCGGTGCTCGTGCTCGCGGTGAGCCTCCAGGCGTCGGTGAGATCGAAGCCGTAGCCCAGGAAATACGTATCGGCATTGCCGAAGTCCGAGTATTTGTCGTTGCGCACATTCGCTTGGAGCGAATGCGCGCCGAACCGGCCGAGATAGCCGAGCCGCACGCTGTTGGCGTCGCGCTTCTTCGATCCAAAGGTCGAGTTGTCCATCTCCTGCTCGAGCCGCTCCAGGGAGAGCGCAACGCCGTGCGCCGGCGCGAGGCTCACGTCGTTGTTCCAGATGAGCTGGCGGCTGCGCGTATTCGAGCGGAAGGCGAAGGCGCCGTCGAGAAAGTCGGTGCGGTAGTCGGTGCCCTGGCCAACGGTGATGCGGCTTTTCCAGCGCTCGAGCACCTGCGCATCCCAGTAGAGCTGCGCCATGCCAAGGTCCTGGTCGGCGGTCTGGACCGACGTAGGCCCGGTGAAGCTGTCGTCGTAGTCGATCTTCGCGCGCGTGCGCAGGAGTCGCACGCCGACCTCGTGGTTCGCGCCGAGGCGCTGGGCGAGGCTCGCCGAGACGCTCTCGTTGCGGTAGCCGTCGTCGTCCGGATTGGCGAGCGGCGCGAAGCGCGGATCGATCGCCGAGAACCCCCGCGTATCGAGACGCAGCGCCGACACATTTAGACGCGTATCACCGAATTCACCGCCGTAGCCTGCGGTGAGCTTGGTGGTGTCGCGGCTTCCGACCGTCGCTTCGCCGTACGGCGCGGGCGCTCCGGTGCCGCGGCGCGTGAAGACCTGCACCACACCGCCGATGGCGCCCGAGCCGTACAGGCTCGACACGTTGCCGCGAGCGATCTCGATGCGGTCGATGTCGTCGAGCATCAGGTGTTGGATCGCGGTGGTGCCGAAGCCCGCGTCCTCGACGCGCACGCCGTCTATCAGCACCAGGGTCTGCGCGCTGCGGCCGCCGCGGGCGAACAGGCTCGCGTTGCCGCCCAGGCCGCCGCTTTGCGAAATCTCGATTCCCGCCTCACGCCGCAGCAGCGTGGGCAGGTCCACGGCCAGGGACTCGCGGATGTCCTGTCGCGTAAGAACGGTGGTGTGCGGAATGGCGTCGCGCAGGCGCTGCTCGGTGCGCGAGGCAGTGACGACCACCGGGTCGTCTGCGGGTTGAGCGAAAACCAACGGCGAACAGGCGAGCGGCAGCGCCGCGCGCCAGAGGTTACGAGCGAACATCGGAGTGATCTCCCCTTTTCCCGGCGCGCGTCCCCGCAAGCCGGCAAAACGTCACGCAGCCGCGCGGCTTCGACGCGCGGCCGACCTGTCGGCCGGTATCCGGGCTGGCGCATTCTCCGCATCGCCTTCCCGTGGAGGAATCCACAGTGGCCGTTGATGCAGCTTCACGCGCTTACCGTTGCGGGGGCAGCTCAGGTTGCCGAGAGCGCTTCGACTGCGGCTCGCGGTCCCTGCTTCCCGTTTAACCCGTTCGGTTTGGAGCGCCGGACGGGCACCGACTTGGCGGGCCGATTATAGGAGGGCGCTTGCGCCTGGCAAGATCATGAAACACATGCAGAACGTGTCCTTACTACTTGACGCATCATCAAATTTGTTTGATATTGCTGCCCGTGGAGGCGGAGTTCAACTCGTTGGAAGAAAAGGTCGCGCAGTTCGTCTCGCTGTGCGAGCGCTTGCGCGCGGAGAACAACGACTTGAGGAAGCAGCTTGCCGCGGCGCACAGCGATGCGAAGCGCCTGCACGAGAAGATCGACAGCGCGACGACGCGGCTTGAAGGTTTGCTCTCGCGTCTGCCTGGCTGAGAATGGCCGACGGACCGAGCACCATTGAAGTGAACCTCCTCGGCCGCAGCTACCGCGTGGCTTGCGAGGAAGGCGAGCGCGAATCGCTTCAGCAGGCGATCGCTTATCTCGACGCCAAGATGAACGAGATCCACAAGGCCGGCAAAGTGATGGGCGCCGAGCGCATCGCGGTCATGGCGGCGCTCAACGTGGCGCACGAATTGCTAAGCGT